>DASQRI010000065.1:0-4333 GCA_035642975.1 Mycobacterium sp. | reverse complement strand
CGCATCCTCGACATCACCGTTGAATCGGACGTGGCCGCGATCGCCGACCGTGTTGCCGACGATCCGCTGCATCGTCCCCTTCGCGCGCTGGTCAACAACGCCGGGATCCCGGTCAACGCGCCGGTGGAAAGCCTGCCAATGGCCGAGTGGCGCAGACTGTTTGACGTCAATCTGTTCGGCCACGTCGCCATGATCCAGGCTCTCTTCCCGGCCTTGCTCAGTAGCTCGGGCACTGTGGTGAACATCAGTTCCGTCGGCGGGAAGGTGGTCTTGCCGACTTATGGCGCGTACGCCGGTTCGAAGTTCGCCCTCGAGGCCGTCAGTGACGCCCTGCGGCGCGAGGTCGCGACGCTGGGTATCAACGTCGTCGTCATCGAACCCGGTGCGGTCAAGACCGAGATGGTCGAACGCGGAATCGCCACTGCGGATCAACTGAACGCGAATATGACCGCCGCCCAGCTCGCCCGCTACGGCGAACTCGCCGCAGCCGTTGCGGGACAAGCCCGATCGTTCAACGAGACCGGCGTTTCGGCCGAACACGCCGCAAAGGTGATCGCCAAGGCCGCGACAGCGGCTCGTCCCCGGACCCGCTATACAATCGGGCGCGACGCCGCAATCCTGGTGCGGATCAGCCGAGTCGTACCCGACCGTGTGCTGGACCGCATCGTGCGCCTGAACCTTCGGTCCTTTGCCAAAAGCTCGCGGCCAAGCGCTTCGCTCGGTGCACTCCGCGGCGATCAGCCCTGAACGGCCACTACCGAACCGTGGCCGCGCGAAGCCGTGCCCACCCCGAAGAACTTGTATTCGGCGAGCTTCAGCGAGCGGGTCGCCCGCCAGTACTCCCAGGTGTAGCCACCCCACAGCACCGTGTTCTTGCCGTGCGCGTCGAGATACCAGCTGCTGCAGCCGCCGGTGTTCCACACCGAATCGGACAGTCGGGTTTGTAGCTCGTCGTTGAACCGGTCCTGTGCGGCGCGCGTCGGGGCCAGCGCCTGGGCCCCCAGCTTGTCGCAGGTCTTGATCGCGTCGGCGACGTAGCGGATCTGGGATTCGATCATGAACACCACCGAGTTATGCCCGAGCCCGGTGTTGGGTCCAAGCAGGAAGAACAGATTGGGCACGTCGGCGACGGTGATCCCGCGGTGCGCACCGATGCCCTCGCGGTTCCAGCGGTCGATTAGATCCTCGCCGCTCAATCCCTTGATCTGGACGTAGGTGTAGGAGTCGGTGACATGGAAGCCGGTGCCGTACACGATCACGTCGGCCTCGTGTTCGGTGCCGTCCGCGGTGACGATCCCGTCGCGGGTGATGCGGGTGATGGGGTCGGTGATCAGCTTCGTCTTCGGGTCGGCGACCGCACCATAATAGGTGGAGGAGTTCAGAATTCGCTTGCAACCGATGCGGTACTGCGGGATCAGCTTGCGACGCAGTTCGCGGTCCTTGACCGCATGGCGAATGTTGTATTTGCAGTAGGCCTCGATGAACTTCAGCGCGTTGGGCCGCTTGGTCATGCCGAACGCCAACGCCTCCTGACCCCAATAGATGGCGAGACGCACCAGCGCGCGTAGCCCGGGAACATTCTGCATGGCGCGGCGCACCGACGCGGGAATCTCGGGATTGGATCGCGGCACCACCCACGGTGGGGTGCGTTGATAGAGCTGAAGTTCGGCGACCTTGCCGATGATCTCCGGCACGATCTGGATTGCACTGGCGCCGGTGCCGATCACCGCCACCCGCTTGCCGGTGAGGTCGACGCTGTGGTCCCACTGCGCGGAATGGAAAGCGGGTCCATGGAATTCGTCACGGCCCTCGATATCGGGAACCGACGGGATGTGCAGTGCTCCAGCGCCCGAGATCAAGAACTGCCCGACGTATTCCCTTCCGTCGCTGGTGAATACGTGCCAACGGTGTTCGTCCTCATCCCAATGGGCACGATCGACCAGCGAGTCGAACTCGATGTAGCGGCGCAGCCCGTATTTCTCGGTGACGCCCTTGAGGTAGTCCCAGATCTCCGGCTGGTAGGAGAACGGGTTCTTCCAGTCCGGCTTGGGCTCGAAGGAAAACGAGTACAGGTGCGACGGGATGTCACAGGCGCAGCCGGGATAACTGTTGTCCCGCCAGGTGCCGCCGACATCGCCGGCTTTCTCCAGGATGACGAAGCCCACGCCTTGCTTCTGCAACGCGATGGCCATACCCAAACCGGAAAAGCCGGTCCCGATGATGATCGCGCGGGTGTGTACCGCCTTGCGCGCCTGGGTCTCCGTTTGAGTCATGGCAGTGGTCATGGTGGATCGGGTCCTTCTGGTCGGCTCCCGGCTAATGCGAATACCCGGTACCGAGAGTATCGGATGAGTGTCATCGATGGCCGCGGCGATGTCAAAACGGCTCGATGCTAGCTTGCAGCGGAGTCGTGCGGCACCGCGTTGTGAATCGGCTGATCAGGGTCCAACTTGATGCCGAGCAGTTCGGCGGTGCCGCCGATGACGCCCATCATGATCGTGGTCAGATGCTCGACGAACTTCTCCCGCGGCATCCGCCGCGGGCTGTCCAGGTCAGACCCCAACCACCAATCGGTGGCTGAGGCGGCCGAACCGAACGCGGCAAATGCCGCCAGTTCGAACGAGGCAGAATCAAGCTCCATCTCGCGCAGCTCGTTGTTGAACATCTCGGCCATGGCCAGCGTGATCTCCCGGCCTTCGTTCAGCGTCCGCATCGTCGACTCGGACTGCTCCGGGAAGCGGCCCTGGATGAAGAACCGCAGCACGTTGGGATGTTCGTCGACCAGGTTGACGTATTCCTCGGCGCTGCGGTGGATGATCTCGCGAGCCGAGTTGGTGGCGAAGTCGATCGACGGGAAGACCGCTGCCCACAGCATGTCGCGCAGCCGTTCGCCGATCGCCTGAAACAGGTCGGATTTGTCGGTGAAATGCCGGTAGATCTTGGGTTTGGCGGTGCCGGCCTCTTCGGCGATCTCCCGGACACTGAGGTCGGGCCCCAACCGGTCGATCGCGCGAAATGCCGCCGCGACGATCTCGCTGCGGACCTGCTTGCGGTGTTCGCGCCAGCGTTCGCTGCGCGCGTCAACCTTGACCCCCGGCTTCGGACTGGGGTGAGGTCGGGCAGACCTGGGGGGTCGAGGAATTCTGACCACGTCAAGCACCTTACCCCGGTGCCGCCGCTGACCTGGGCAGACTGGCTGTTGCAGCAGCGCGGGTGACCAAAGAAGCCGGTGTCACAGCATGCAGGAGACGCAGCCCTCGACCTCAGTGCCCTCCAGCGCCATCTGCCGCAGCCGGATGTAGTACAGCGTCTTGATGCCCTTGCGCCAGGCGTAGATCTGCGCCTTGTTCACGTCGCGCGTGGTTGCGGTGTCCATGAAGAACAGCGTCAGCGAAAGCCCTTGGTCCACATGCTGGGTGGCCGCCGCATAGGTGTCGATGATCTTCTCGTAACCGATTTCGTAGGCGTCCTGGTAGTACTCCAGGTTGTCGTTGGTCATGAACGGCGCCGGATAGTAGACCCGGCCGATCTTGCCTTCCTTGCGGATCTCGACCTTCGACACGATCGGGTGGATCGACGATGTCGAGTAGTTGATGTAGGAGATCGATCCGGTCGGTGGCACCGCCTGCAGGTTCTGGTTGTAGATACCGTGCGTCTGCACCGACTCCTTCAGCCGCCGCCAGTCGTCCTGGTTCGGGACGCGGATGCCTGCATCGGCGAAAAGCTGACGAACCTTGTCGGTCTTGGGTTCCCAAGGCTGTTCGGTGTACTTGTCGAAGAACTCCCCTGACGCGTACTTGGACTGCTCGAAGCCCTTGAAGTGCGAACCACGTTCGATCGCAATGCGATTCGAGGCGCGCAGCGCATGGTAGAGCACTGTGTAGAAGTAGATGTTGGTGAAGTCGACGCCCTCGTTGGAGCCGTAGTAGACGTGTTCGCGGGCCAGATAGCCGTGCAGGTTCATCTGACCGAGCCCGATCGCGTGCGAGTCGTTGTTGCCCTGCTCGATCGAGGGCACCGACCAGATGTGGGTCTGGTCGCTCACCGCGGTCAGCGCGCGGATCGCCACCTCGATGCTCTGGGCGAAGTCCGGCGAGTCCATCGTCTTGGCGATGTTCAGCGAACCCAGATTGCACGAAATGTCTTTGCCCACTTTGGCATACGTCAGATCTTCGTTGAACAACGACGGGGTGGACACCTGCAGGATCTCCGAGCACAGGTTGGAGTGGGTGATCTTGCCCTCGATCGGGTTGGCCCGGTTAACCGTGTCCTCGTACATGATGTAGGGGTAACCGGACTCGAACTGCAGCTCGGCCAGTGTCTGGAAGAACTC
>DASQRI010000064.1:0-2579 GCA_035642975.1 Mycobacterium sp. | reverse complement strand
GCAACTGCTCGCATCACTGGATCTGGCCCGCCGACAGGTCGACATCGAGGGCTTCCAGATGGTGCGCTACGTGTACGACATGGCGCTGGTGTTCCGTCACCGCGTCCGCAAAGACCGGTTGATCAGCAAGTGGTTTCGCATTCTCGACGAGTCCGATCTGGTGCCCGACGAGTTCCGGCTCTCGGCGGTCAGCTCCTACCGCCAGGTACGCCAGGGCGCGCTGTCCGAGTGGAACGAGGCCTGGCGGTCCGACCAGTTCGTGCTCGACCCGACGCGGGTGACGTTGTTCATCGGCAAGACCGGGATGAACGGCTACGACTTCCGCGAGAAGATCCTGATGGACCGGTTCGGCATTCAGATCAACAAGACGTCGATCAACAGTGTGCTGTTGATCTTCACGATCGGTGTGACGTGGTCGAGCGTGCACTACCTGCTCGACGTGCTGCGCCGGGTGGCCACCGACTTCGATCGCACCGAGTGCGCGGCCAGCAGGGAAGACGCCGCCCTGCACCGACGCCGGGTCGAGGAGATCACCGAGGATCTCCCGGCGCTGCCCGACTTCAGTGAATTCGACGGCGCGTTCCGGCCGGACGACGCCAGCCCGTGCGGCGACATGCGCTCGGCGTTCTACGCGGGATACGAGGAGCTGGACCGCGAACACGTCATGGTGGGGGAGGTCGGGCGGCGGCTCGCCGACGGAAAGACGTTGGTGTCCACCGGATTCGTGGTGCCGTATCCGCCCGGCTTTCCGGTGCTGGTGCCAGGGCAGGTGGTCTCCAAGGAGATCGTGTATTTCCTCGCTCAACTCGATATCAAGGAAATCCACGGCTACAACCCCGATCTGGGGCTATCGGTGTTCACCGAGGCTGCCCTGAAACGGATCACCGCGGCGCGCCACGCGATTGCCGAGGCAAACGGACACGGCAATCTGGCGCAGGTGGACGCGGCGACGCAGGCCGTTACCGGGTAACCGCCCGGCAACGTCTACGTCACCGGCGGCAACCACAACCGGGTGCTCAAATTTCGGCTCCCATTCCTCCCGCCCTCCTAGCGTGGCCAGCGGTGATCGATAACAATCGATTACCGGCAAGCCCTTGAGGTTCGAGGAGGAGCGGCGATGGCGGAACGATGGTTCCGCGATCAGGAGCTCGCGGAGATGGCACGGCCCACTATGGACCGTGCGATTGAGGCGCTCGATCGCGGCGACACCGACGGCGCACGAGCACTGTGCGAGGAGATGAAGACCGAGTGGCGCTACCTGCACGACCTGATGGCGGGCGGGCTGCTGGGCCTGATCAGCTTCGTGCAGGAGAGGCTGGGCGATGAGGGGGTGGCCGAGGCCTGGCGCTACGGGAATGAGCGCGGCTGGCGGGGTGACGTCGAGAAGATCGAGGGCAGCGACCGGCGGCAGATCGTGTATGCGCTCGCCGCCACGTGGCGGGCGCACTCCTGCTCGGGCACCGGGCCGAACCCGGGCGCGTTCGAGATCGAGGAGGACGAGGAGAAGTTCACCTTCCGGATGAACCCGTGTGGCTCGGGCCAGCGCCTGTGGCGAAACGGCGCCTACCGCGGTGAGCGCCCGCTGGGCGTGACGCACGAGGCGCACGACTGGAGCTATGGGCGCAAGGGCTTCCCGCTGTACTGCACGCACTGTTCGTTCATGAATGAGATCCAGCCGATCGAGTGGATCGGGCACCCGATGTACCCCTCCGACCCGCCCGACGACTACGACCGCGATCCCTGTACCTGGTACTGGTACAAGGACCCTGCGGACATCCCGGAGCGGCACTGGGCCCGCTACGGCCTGAGCAAGCCGGCCGCCGCGGACGGCGCCTGATGCTCGACCTGACGCCGTCGGGACGGCGGGTCATCCTCACGGGTGCGACCGGGGGGATCGGCCGCGCGCTCGCCGAGACGCTGCTGGCGTGCGACTGCGCGGTGGCGGCCTGCGACGCGCCGGGCGCGCCCGTAGGCGACGTCACGGCGGTCACCGCGACGTTCGACGTTCGCGACCCGGAGGCCGTGCGCCGTGGCGTCGCCGACGCGATCGAGTCGCTCGGCGGCTGCGACGCGGTGATCGCCAACGCCGGGATCGTCGACACGATCCACCGCGCGGAGCGCTTCTCCGACGAGGAGTGGCGCAAGGACATCGAGACGAACCTGTACGGCGCCTTCTGGGTGGTGCAGGCGGCGTTCGAGGCGCTGCTGGCCTCCGGCGACGGGCGGATTGTGCTGATCTCCTCGGTCGCAGCTGATATCGGGCTCCCCGGGCAGGTCGCCTACGGGGCGTCGAAGGCGGGGATCGTCGGAATGGCGCGCACGCTGGCCGCCGAATGGGGTCCGCGCGGGATTCGCTGCAACGCGGTGATGCCCGGCATGATCGCCACCCCCAGGGTGCGCGCGATGCCCGCCCCCGCGCGGGATGGCGCGATGGCCCAGATCCCGCTCGGCCGCTTCGGCGAGCCCGCTGAGCTGGCCGGCGTCGCCGCCTTCCTGCTCTCGCCGGCGGCGGCGTACATCAACGGAACGGTTCTCAGGGTCGACGGCGGGATCGGCCTGTCGATGCGATGACTCAGCCC
>DASQRI010000063.1:0-7145 GCA_035642975.1 Mycobacterium sp. | reverse complement strand
GGTGGCGCCGTGCTGATCCTCGCCGCGGTCGTGGTGTCGCTGACTGTGCACGGGATGGAATACGGCCCGCAGGCCGCGTTGATCGGCGAAAGTTTCCCGACGCACCTGCGCTACGGCGGCGCCGGGCTCGGCTACCAGTTGGCGTCGGTGTTTGCCGGCGGCCCGGCGCCGTTGATCGCGACGTGGTTGCTGCACGAAACCGGCACGCCCTACTCGATCTCGATTTACATCGTCCTTGCCGCGGTCATCACGGTTGGCTGCGTCGCGGCCCTGCCGGACCGCTCCCAGGTGGATATCGAGGACGCCGCGGTCTACCGCGGCGAGTTAGATCAGTGAGTAGGGTCGAGCCGTGATCCACGAAAAAGCCCAGGCATCGACCCCGATCTTGGCGCTGGTCGCGGCGGCCCGTGTGGCCGTGGGAGCGGTGATGATCCTTGCGCCGAGCCGGATCTTTTCGCCAGGATCCGGGACAGAAACATTACTCATGCGGACCATCGGGATTCGTGATGTGGTGCTCGGCTCCGGTGCATGTGCGGCCTGGGTGCGCGGCGAACGAGGCGAATTGCAACGGTGGGCGACAATCGGACTGGCCAGCGATGGAGCCGACTTTGTTACTGGGCTTCGCAGCAAGCCGCTGGTCGGTTCCAAAAGCGCACTTATCGCCACGCTTTCCCCTGTGCCGTTTGTGGCGGCCGGGATTTTGGGGTTAACGCGCAGCCTGACAAAGCGTTGAAGCAGGTCTCAAGTCCCCGTCCACAACGCACGACCGGCGCCGCTCACCGCACTGGTGTAGTGCATCACATTCAACGAAAGAGCCATCCGGAAACGCCTCTGCGGCAAAAGCATCGAGCACGCGGCCGCTTGCTCACGCTCGAGCTACGAGCCGCGAGACGATCGGCGTGGCCGGCGTCAGGGGTGTCGAGACGAACTGCGCCTTGAGACCTTTGACCCAGCGCTGGCATCGCTCGGTGAGCTGGTAGTCAGCGGTTTGCAGGTGCCCGCGGGTGAAGAGCACGCCGAGTTGGGCGCCCTCGCAGCGTAAGTCGCCGGGCGCTGCGACACGCATATAGAAGGCCTCAGACTCGTCGAGCAAGGTGGAAAAGTCGTTGCCGTGGCGCGCAAAAGAGACGCGCCCATCGTCGTGGAGGTGCCACACACCCGTGCGCGGGGTTGCAGTGAAGAGCTCGACATCCTGTGCGGTCTCCGAAATGATCAGCTGACCCCAGACCTCGTCTTCGCCATAGCCCCGCTCCCAGCGCGAGTTGATCTCCTCGATGTCGAGCTCGTACTGCACTTCCATGTACTCGAGCAGGTGAAAAAGAAACAGCGGCATGTCGGCGTAGGCCTCAGTCGTCAAGTTCGTCATCGGGCTCGCGCCGCTCAGGCGCGGATTCACCTCGCCGAGGTAGATCTCGTCGGAGTCCAGATCATGCAGCAGGTCCACCTCGAAGTAGCCGCGGTACCCCTCGTGGCCGAGGACGTCGCCAAGCTTCCGCACGATTTCTCGTGCGGCGTGTGTTTGGGCGGGCGGCAGCACTTCGCGCCAGATGTCGTTGCCGCACCAGCCGCCCTTAGTTGGGGTCAGCTCCGGGTAACCGACCAGGCTTGTCATCGCGGGACCGATCACGGTGCCGTGGCGGGTCACGGCGCCCTCGAGGCACACTTCGACATTGCGGATGCGCTTCATGACTTTGACTTCCTGCTGCGCCACCAAGTCACCGGCGCATTGGTCCCAGTCGCGCTGTCCGCGTACAAAGAACGTCCCGCTGCCGGCGGCGCCATAAGCGGCGTTGACGACGAGGTCATCTCCTAGGCCCGCGTTTTGCGCGAGCGCCGACAACTCGTCGTACGACCCGGCCCGCCCGATCACATATGGCACGCTCGGCACCCCCGCCTCTTCGGCCAGGCGCGTCATGATGACCTTCGAACCCAGGCGATGGCTCAGCTCCGCCGGCGGGTGCATGACGTTGAGCCCCGCCTGGTGCGCGAGGGCCTGGGTCTGCTCGTCGAGCATCACAAAGCAGGCCTTGCCGCCGGGGCCTCGTTGTGCGATGAACTCGAGTGTCTCGGGATCACCCAAGAGGTGGTTACAGACATCTCCCATGCAGTCGAAATCAATGCGGTCGCGCCGCCGGGGCACGAACACACGGGAATGTTCGCCCTCAAAAGAGTCAAAGTAGTTGAGGTAGAAGAAGTTTCGTACCCAGCGGTCGATGCCCAGCAGGTTGAACGGGGTCGGCGAGATGAAGTACAGCGGCACCGTGTTGTTGTGAAAGAACGCGCGTACGTCCGAGATGCCCTTCAGCCGCCGGCGCGGCTCGGGATTGGGCACGATCACGCCCGCCGCGGTGACGCCGATGCCTGGGCCCTGCTTACGGACCGCTGCGCGGACAGCCGCCCCACGATCGCGACGGCGGCGAGCTCACATATCTCCATGCCACAAGTGTGGCATCTGCCCGAGCAGGGAAGGGCAGGAAACTGTTCCGCTCTCCGACAACTGTCAAAAGCAGCGTCAGACGCTAGGTTCGGGACATGAGCCCCCTCCTGGACACCACAACCCGGTGTCTGCGACGCATCGCTCTTGCCAAGCAGCGCGAGGGACGGGTCCCGGGTCTCTATGCCGCGGTGTGCCGCGGGGGCGGGCTCGCCTGGGGCGACGGGATCGGCGTCGCGGACCTCGACGCCGACCGCGCGCCCGGGCCGGACGACCAGTTCTTGGTCGGCTCCAACACCAAGACTTTCGTCGCGGTGATGGTCATGCAGCTGCGCGACGAGGGGCGTCTCAGCCTCGACGACTTCCTCGGCGACCACATCCCGGACGTGTCCCACCCGATTACCGTCCGGCAGTGCCTGGCCCACGTTTCGGGGATGGCCCGCGAACCCCTTGGTGACGTCTGGGAGACGTTGGAGCAGCCGGACGCCGAGGAGCTCCGTCGTGACTTCGACGACGTCGAACAGGTCCTGAAGCCCCACGCACGCTGGCACTACTCCAATGTCGTCTACGCGATGCTCGGTCAGCTGGTCGAGGAGCTAGATGGCCGGCCCTGGCAGGAGTCGCTGCGCACCCGGCTGCTCGTGCCGCTGGAGCTGCGGCGTACCACGCTCGGATTTGATGACGGGCCCGGCACGGCGGGCTACTACGTCGCGCCCTACGACGACGTCCCGCGGGTGGAACCGGTCATTGACCTCAAGGCGATGGCGCCGTGCGGCGGCCTGGCCAGCACGGCCGCCGACCTGGCCCGCTGGTCGGCGTTCGTTGCCGACCCGCCGTCGGAGCTGCTCTCGCGCGACACGATGGAGGAGATGTGCCAGCCCCAGATTCTGCTGAACACCGAGCTCTGGACCGGCGCGATGGGGCTGGGCTTATTCCTCCTGCGCTCGGCCACCGGCCGCACCTGGGTCGGCCACGCCGGCTCGATGCCTGGCTACAAAACCGGCGTCTTCACCCACCGCGAGTCAGGCACGGGTGGCATCGCGCTGATGAACGCAACCGTCACGCCGCCGCCCGATGCGCTGGCGATCGAGCTGGCGGACCACGTGGTCGAGCACGACCCGGTGGAGGACGACCCGTGGCGGGCCGGCACCGAGGTGCCTGACGACCTGCGCGGAATCCTTGGTCGTTGGTTTTCTGAAGGCCATCCTTTCGTGTTCGCGGTAGAAAAGGGCCGGCTCCAGGCACGCATCGACGAGCCGACGGCGGCCAGGCTTCCGCCGTCGGTGTTCGAGAAACTGTCCGATGACGTTTACCGCACGGTCTCTGGGCAAGAGCGCGGTGAGCAACTGCGGGTGACCCGCGCGGCGGACGGCACCGTCGCCAAGCTGAACTGGGCGACTTATCTCTTCACGCGTGAGCCGACCGCCTTCGGCGAGCACACGGGGTTCAGCGGGTCGATGCGCTAGCGGGCGCCCGAGAACGAAACCGCAGCGACGTGCGGTACGCAACGGAGCGAACCGGCAGCTCCACCCGCACAAGCGAACAGAGACCCAAGAGCGTCCCTGCTACTGGCGATATCTTGACGTCATGGAAAAGGCGCCGCACTGAACGCCGGTATCGACCGCCGGGCTATACATGCCTCCGAGCGGGCATTCTGGGCTGCTTTGCGTGCAGCCGGGCGGGTGGTGTACCTGCACGGCGACTACTACTTGACCGACCACGACGACGTTCTTGCGGCGCTGCGTGACCCCGCGCTGATCTGCCCGCACATTGGCCCCGACACGTACCTGTGGATACCGAGCACCGTGCCCGACCCGGTGGAGCACGCGCGATATCGGAGCATTCTGAATCCCCGGTTCAGGCCGCGGGCGCTAGCCCCGGTTACCGCAGCCGTCCAAGACCATGCGGTGGCGCTGGTGGATGCCGTCGCCGACAAAGGCGAGTGCGATGTCATCGCCGATATCGCCCAGCCGCTGGCATCCCAGATGTTGCTCACGTTGCTGGGCTTCCCTTCGACCGACCTCGACACCGTGATCGCGCTGCTGGATCGCTACCGGCTGGACCGCGACGATCAGCACTTTGTTGGTTATGTGGCGCACACCATTCCGCAGGCGGATTCCACTGGCCTCGTCGCAGCCCTGCTGGATGAATTCGATGACAACGAGATCACGTCGTTTGTCACGCTGCTCTTTACCGCCGCCGTCGACACCGGTGCCGTGGCCATTGGATTTTCGCTTGTGGAGCTGGCCAGCAATCCGCTATTGCAGTCCCTCCTGCGCAGCCACCCCGACCAGATCGGCGCGTTTGTCGGTGAGGCCGTGCGACTCAATCCGCCCATCACGACGTGCCTGCGGGCCAGCCTCACCGAGATGACCATCGGCGAAGTCACGTTGCCCGCGGGTACGCGGATTGTGTTGCCACTGCAAGCACTCAACCTCGACCACGGCATCGACATATCGATCGCCGACAACCAGGTCCGATCGCGGCCCTCCTACACCTTCGCGGGTGGTACGCGGCGTTGCCTCGGCGTGCACCTCGCACGAGCCGAGCTGATAGCAATCATCACCGAGTTTCTGCGACGCATTCCGGAGTTCAGGATCTCGGACGGCTACAGCGTGCTCGCCGCCGAGGTCGACCGGTACCTCACGCATTTGCCGCTGGTGTGGTGATTCCGGACCATCTTTAAAGCGCCGACTCCGCGATGACTCAGGCTGCCGTCGGCTTCTTCACCTCACCGGGATGACGTCCCGGGCGTTGCGGCAAGACAATGAGCAGCACGACGATGGCGGCCGCAATGACGAGGGAGGCCAGTGGGCGGCTCAGCGCCAGGCCGCCGTCGGCAATGGGCTTATCGATGAAGTCGCCGATGGTTGCGCCCAGAGGCCGCGTCAGGATGAAGGCGAGCCAGAACAAGGTCACGCGCGACACCCTGGTCCAGTAGTAAAGCGCAACGACGACGCCGAGCGCAGCGGTGAACACCAGCGCACCACGCTCGTAGCCAAACCCGCGCGTATCGGCAAGCCAGTCGCCGAGGGCAGTGCCCAACGTCTGCGAAAACGTGATGGTTGCCCAGTAGAAAGCCTCTACTTTCGGATGGGAAACGGTGCTTACAGATACCGTTCCCTCGGACCAACGCCATAGCCCAAGGGCCGCCAGCAGGCAACCGAGAAGCAGCAGCGATCCACCTGTGTAGCCGATTCCCAGCGATCGGTCGGCGAAATCGGCCAACGTCGTGCCGAAGGTTGTCGAGGCCACGATCGTCGCCCAGTACAGGGTCGCGTGGAATCGTTTGGCGAGGATTTGCGCGGCGACCAGCACCACCAGCGCGACGCCGAAAAGCGCGACGCCGGCCACGTAACCCCAATTCAGGGTCATGGTGACGGTGTCGCCACCTGTCTCACCCAGCGTTGTGGCCAAGATCTTGATGACCCAGAAGCCGAAGGTGACCGCCGGCACCTTGGTCGACGCTGGTTTCGAAACGTCATTCATCTCCGGGCAAACTTCCGTCCTGGCCTGAAATCGGTTGCGAGTGAGTCGCTTACGTTCCTACCGAGAAACGTCGAATCGTTCACACGACGACGATATGGACTTCGATTCCCGGCAGCTGCACAACAGAGAAGGGCCAGCCGAAGCCTCATGCCGGGAAACCGCTGCCGCGCGGCTATCCGGTGGTGTGGACGATGAGGATGTCGACTTTGGCTCTCCGGGCAACGGTGTCGGGCACGGAGCCCAATAGCCGGCCGGCGACCGTGCTCAATCCCAAGTTGCCGACGACGAGCAAGTCCGCTTTGACTTCCTCGGCCAGATGAAGCAGCGCACTGACTGGCGCGCCGACAATCGCGCGCTCTTCGATGTCCTGGGCGCCGGCGGCCTTTGCGTGGTCGCGAGCGTCCTGAAGGATCGCGTATACGGGCGCGCTCCCATGCATCCTGTAGCCCGCGGTCCCGAGGCTGTCGGCGGCTCGGCCGTCAAGCAAACGATCGGGGGCGGGTGCTCTGGACCAGCCTCCCTTTTCCGAGGTGTCGAGATGCGCGCTGGCGATGATCAGCTTCGCTTGCTCTTGCGCCGCGAGCGCAGCTGCGCGGTCGACCGCACGTAACGACGACTCCGAGCCGTCCGTTCCGACGATAATTGTCCGATAGCTCATGTCGCCTCCATCAGTCGGTCAACGACAACAAGACATTATCGGCCCGACTCGTTGTTCGAGGCCCATTGGGCTCATTACCTGAGCACAGGGAAGATGCTGGTCAATTGCCCGCCTCGATAGCCGCGACTCTGGCCGTAGCGTCGGGCCCGCAAAACAACCGGAGATCCACTGTGCCGCCGGCCAGCTGCTCGTCGATGCGCCGTTTGAGGTCGCCTGAGGAGACGTGGGCGTAAAGGTTCGCACCCGGGCAAGAAGTCTGAGCTAGGTCCCGATGGCCCGCCAGTGTGCTGGTCGCGATCCCAAAGGTCTGGGCGGCCCACGCGAACGCCAGAGCTGCTCCGTCAAGTTGGGCCTCCGACACAGCCTCTTTATCGAAGTCTCCTTCGCAGAGGACAAGGAAGTGCCCTGTTGTGTCGTAGGTGGTCGCAGTATCGCCCGCAATCTTGGGGCTCCGCAGCTCGTAGACGTTGCCGTTGCGGTCGACGCCGACGTGGTACGCGATGTCGACCCATCCCAGCTGGTCTTGGTGGTACCGCTGGTCCTGGCGGAAATGGCTTGGGGCGT
>DASQRI010000062.1:0-7635 GCA_035642975.1 Mycobacterium sp. | reverse complement strand
GGCCAACAGGGCCGGGTCATCGACCTCGCGCGCGATCGCCAGGGCCTGTTGAGCCTTATCCATGCTGTCGACTCCGCCCAGGATTGCATCCAGGACGGCCTTGTCCGAGAGCGCACCGGCGCGCACCGCGGCCGCCACCTCAGGGTGCTGCGCGTCGAGGTTGGTGAGCTCGGCGTCGAACCAAGCCAGCCCTTCCCGGATGCGGCCCCGTGCCAGCCACAGTGGCTGCAGCGAGGATGCCAGCACCAACGCCAGCTCGCCGTCGGCGTTTTCGCGGCTCCACGCAAAAGCCGCGCGCAGGTTGTCGATCTCGGTTTCGGCCTGCTCGAGGCGCTGCTCATAATCACCGCCCCCCGGGGCGTCGAGCAGCGCCGCCATGGCGGTGTAGTGGTCGCGGTGGCGTTCCCGCACGACGTCGGCCTCGCCGGATTCTCCAAGCTTCTCCAGGGCGTACTGGCGCACGGTTTCCAGCAGCCGGTAGCGAGTTCGGCCGCTGCTGTCGTCGGCGGTCACGAGGGATTTGTCGACCAGCAGGGTGAGCACATCCAGCACCTGAAAGCGCTCCACCTCACCACCCCTGGCGACCATTTGGGCGGCGTCGAAGTCGAAGCCGCCCAGGAATGCGGCCAGTCGGCGAAACAGGACTCGCTCGGGTTGGGTCAGAAGGGCGTGTGACCAGTCCACCGAGGCGCGCAGGGTTTGCTGGCGGCGTACGGCGGTGCGGGCACCGCCGGTCAACAAGCGGAACCGGTCATGGAGGCTGTCGAGGATCTCGGCCAGCGAAAGGGCGCGTACCCGCGCGGCGGCCAGCTCGATCGCCAGCGGCAACCCATCGAGGCGTCGGCAGATCTCGGTCACAGCGTTGGCATTGTCATCGGTGACGACGAAATCGGGGCGAGCGCGGCGGGCGCGGTCGGTGAACAACTCGATTGCCTCGTCGACCAGCGACAGCGACGGCACCCGCCAACCCACCTCACCGGCCACCCCGATCGCCTCACGGCTGGTTGCGAGCAAGGTCAGCCTTGTCGCGGCACCCAGGAGGGCAACGATCAGTGCTGCGCATGCATCGAGCAGATGCTCGCAGTTGTCCAGCACCACCAGCATCTGACGTTCCGCAACGAAACGGGCGATCGTGTCCATCGTGGAACGGCCGGGCTGATCGGGTAGCCCGAAAGCGCGGGCCGCCACGATCGGCACGACATCGGGATCAGTGATCGGCGCCAGGTCCACATACCAGACTCCGTCGCCGAATTCGGCGGCCAGCTGGTCCGCGACCTGAATCGCCAGCCGGGTTTTACCCGCCCCGCCCGCACCGGTCAGCGTCACCAATCGGTTGTCGGCCAGCAACTCCCGCATCCGGGCCAGCTCCGTGTCACGACCCACGAAACTCGTGAGCTGCACCGGAAGTCGTTGGGAGACAATGACTGTCGAGGAGCGCAGTGGCGGGAATTCGTTGACCAGGTCGGGATGGCACAGCTGCACGACTCGCTCCGGACGGGGCAGATCACGCAGCGGATGGGCGCCCAGATCAGTCAGCCAGGCAGCCTCGGGTAGATGATCTAGCACCAACGGTTCGGTCGCCCCCGACAACAGGGTCTGGCCGCCGTGGCCCAGATCGCGCAGCCGCGCGGTGCGGTTGATGGTCGGGCCAGCGTAGTTACCCTCATCGCGCAATTGGATCTCGCCGCTGTGCACCCCGATCCGCAGCCGGATCGGGGCCAGCGGCGCGCGCTGCAAGTCCAGCGCCGCCGCTACTGCATCGGAGGCGCGGGCGAATGCCGCTACGAAGCTGTCACCTTCACCCTGCTCGACTGGGCGGACGCCGTCATGGGCGGCGATGACGTCCGACACCGTCTGGTTGAGCCGAGCGATGGCCGCGGTCATCTCGTCGGGCTGGGTCTCCCACAGCCTTGTGGAGCCCTCGACGTCGGCCAACAGCAGCGTCACCGTGCCGGTCGGCAAAAGCCCGCTCACATTTAGCTCGCTCCAGTCCACCAGCGGCATCTCCGCGCGTGGATCGATCTCGCTCATGCTAGCCAGCATGCGGCCACCACGAACCGCAAAACATCAGCAGAAACGCGGAGATCGCGTTCTTCAGCGGCGGATATTTCCCATGTCAGACCGGTTGATCAACCGGAACAACACCGAAATGGCTCGCTCCGTTAGTTGGCTGCCCGACGCGTGTCAGCGAGCGAGGTCCACGCTTTTCGTGCGACGATGCGATTGCTGGCCGAACGCCAACGACGCCAACCGGTCTTTCCTTCCCGCGTCGAGAGAGGCAGCGATGGCAACGACAATCACGGATACCACCCGAATCGGGCGCTGCTTGATATTCGTGCGCGAGCACCTCGAGCAAGCCCGCGCCGCCGACGACCAGATCCGGGCGATGCAATGGGACGCCGTCATGGACCAGTTCATCGACGCCTGGCCACGGCAGCAGTCGGCGTGATCATCGAAACCGTTCACTGCACCGAGCTCGGCTGTGCCTGTCCGGGGAAGCGTTGGTGGACCGGCTGGATCGGACCGCGTGAAATCCACATCGTCCCCATCGAGGATCAGCAGCCACATCACATCGAGGAATGTGCCTGCGAACCCACTATCACGCTGCATGTCGCAGGCGATGGATACGCGTCGTGGCGGGTGTCCCACAACAGCTTTGATCGCCGCGAGCTCGCCGAGAACGCAGGTTAATTACTGCTGCATCACGTCACGCGTGGCGGCCGGCTTCCTGGGCTAGCTGCACGCGCGACGTCAGGCCGAGCTTGGTGTAGACGTGGGTGAGGTGGGTCTGCACCGTGCGTGGTGAGATGAAAAGCCTTGCGGCGATGTCGTTGTTGGCCAATCCTTTGCTGACCAGTCGCACGACGTCGCGCTCGGCGGGCGTGAGTGAGGCCCAGCCGCTAGACGGTCTCTTGCGTTGGCCACGGCCGCGTTGCGCGTAGGCAATCGCCTCCTCGGTGGACAGGGCGGCGCCCTCGGCCCACGCAGTGTCAAAGTCCTTCTCGCCCATGGCATCTCGTAGCCTCTCCAACGAGGCTTCGTACTCGGCGTCGTAGACCTTGAACCGGACCGCGCCCATCTGCTGCCGGACAGCGTCTGCTGCACCGAACAACCTGGCTGCTGACCGATTGCCGCCGTTCTGACCGGCCAGAACGGCGAGGCACTCGAGGATATCTGGAACGCCGAGGTGCGCCCCGAGTTCGGTGGCACACGCCAGCGCGTCGTGGGCGTCATGCTCAGCCTGATCCGGCTCACCCTGCGCGATCGCCACCCGGGCGCGCGTCGTGAGCGCCGACATCAGCCACCAGCCGGTCGTTGTCGACACGGCCTCGTCGGCCCAACCGCGGGCGGCAGCGAGATCTCGGTCTGCCAGCGCAGCCTCGGCGTTCCATAGGCGCTGCAATCCCGCCGCGCCACCGCTCACGACAACCGGGCGCTGGAGGGCAGCCTCGCGCGCCTCGTGCGCCGCCGCGAAATCCCCGGCGGCCAAGGCCGCGAATCCAGACACCACGTGCCCGTACGCCGCCCACCTTCCGCCAAGCCCCGCTCCGCCGTCAAGGATCGCCTCGGCCGCCACACGGGCCGCGGCCACCTCACCCTGGCGTGCGAGTGCACCGCTCTGACCCCCGAGGCTGGTCACCCTCCAGATCTCGTCGTGAGCCGCCTCGGCTTCGGCGGCCACCTGCCCGAGCTGTGCGGCGGCTCCCGCCAAATCGCCCTGCTGTAGCTGCACCGCCGCGAGGTAAAAGCGACACAAACGCGAGTTGGACCCATCGCCGATTACGTCGGCCAGGTCGCGTCCTTCTTCGGCGGCTGCACGTATCCCGAGCGGGTCACCCGCCATGTGGGCGGCCCGCGCCTGCTCGGCGAGGATCTGGCTTAGCCGCCACTGATCGTCCACCGCACGGGCCAGGCCGATCGCCTCGGCGAAGCATTCCCGGGCCACCTCGGCGTGATAGCCCAGGCTGGCGGTAAACCCGTAGGCGGTCAATGTCCGGGCCAGCAGGGCCGGTTCATCGACGTCTCGCGCGATCGCCACTGCCTGTTCGGCCTGGTCCAGGCCGTCGGCGGCGCCCAAATAGGTATCGAGAACGGCCTTGTCGGCGAGCGCCCGGGCTCGGACCGGGGCCGTCACCTCGAGGTGGTCCACGTTGACATCGGCGAGGGTGGTGTCGAACCAGGCCAGTCCTTCCCGGATGCGGCCCCGCGCCAGCCACAATGGCTGCAGCGACGACGCCAGCGCCAACGCCAGCTCGAAGCCGGAGTTTTCCCGGCTCCACCCGAATGCGGCGCGCAGGTTGTCGATCTCGATGTTGGCCTTCTCGAGATACTGTTCATAATTACGGCCTGTCGGGGCGTCGAGTATGGCCGCCAGTGCCGTGTAATGGTCGCGGTGACGCGTGCGGACGGCGTCGGCCTCGCCGGACTCGCCGAGCTTCTCCAGGGCGTATTGGCGCACGGTTTCCAGCAGCCGATACCGGGTCCGGCCCCTGCTGTCGTCGGCGACCACCAGCGACTTGTCGACCAGCAGAGTGAGTTGATCAAGCACCTGATAGCGCTCGACCTCGGTCCCGCCTGCAACCGTTTGGGCGGCGTCGAGGTCGAAGCCGCCCAGAAACACCGCCAGCCGGCGGAACGCGACCCGCTCGGGCTCGGTCAATAGGGCATGCGACCAATCCACCGAGGCGCGCAGGGTCTGCTGGCGGCGCACCGCGGTGCGCGCGCCTCCGGTCAGCAGCCGGAACCGGTCGTGCAGGCTGTCGAGGATTTCGGTTAGGGACAACGCGCGCACCCGCGCTGCGGCCAGCTCGATCGCCAGCGGAACGCCATCGAGGCGACGGCAGATTTCGCCCACCGTCGCGACGTTGTCGTCGCTGATCGCGAAGTCGGGCCGAGCACGGCGAGCCCGGTCGGTGAACAACTCGATGGCTTGATCGGCCAATGGCAGCGATGGCACCCGCCAGCCCACCTCACCGGCCACTCCGATCGCCTCCCGGCTGGTCGCCAGCACGGTCAGCCTCGCCGCCCCGCTCAGCAGAGCGACAACCAGCTCGGCGCTGGCATCCAGCAGATGCTCGCAGTTGTCCAGCACTACCAGCATCTGGCGGTCGCGAATGAACCGCAACAGGGTGTCCATGGTGGAGCGGCCCGGTTGGTCGGGCAGCCCTAGCGCACGTGCCGCCGCAACCGGCACCAGATCGGGGTCGGTGATCGGGGCGAGGTCCACGTAGTGCACACCATCGCCGAATTCGGTAGCCAGCTTGGCCGCGACCTGGATGGCCAGCCGCGTTTTGCCCACACCCCCGGCACCTGTGAGCGTCACCAGCCGGCTTTCGGCCAGCAGTTGCCGCAGCTGGGCGACTTCCACGTCGCGGCCGACGAAGCTGGTCAGCCGTACTGGAAGATGCTGGGAGACAACAACTGTGGATACTCGCAGCGGCGGGAAGTCGTTCACCAAATCGGGGTGGCATAGCTGCACCACACGCTCCGAACGAGGCAGATCACGCAGCGGATGGATTCCCAGATCGGTCAGCCACGCGTCGCCGGGAAGCCGGTCCAGTACTAGTGCTTCAGTGACGCCCGAAAGCAGGGTTTGGCCGCCGTGCCCGAGATCGCGCAGTCGTGCGGTGCGGTTGATGGTCGGGCCGGCGTAGTTACCTTCATCGCGCAACTGGATTTCGCCGCTGTGTAGCCCAATTCGCAACCGGATGGGAGCCAGCGGGGCGCGCTGCAATTCCAGCGCAGCGGCGACCGCATCAGAGGCACGGGCAAACGCCGCCACAAAACTGTCACCCTCGCCCTGCTCGACCGGGCGCACGCCGTCATGGGCGGCAACAACGTCCGACACGGTCTCATTCATCCGTGCGATCGCGGCGGTCATCTGCTCGGGCTGGGTTTCCCACAGCCGGGTGGAGCTCTCGACGTCAGCCAAGAGCAACGTCACGGTGCCGGTCGGCAACAGCCCGCTCACGTCTAGCTCGCTCCAGTCCACCAGCGGCACATCCGCACGCGGATCGATCTCGCTCATGCTAGCCAGCATGCGGTCCCGAGGAACTGCAAAACATCAGCAATAACGCGCAGATTTGCGCTCAACGGAATATACGACACCCGCATGCGCAGATCTAAGCGCTACGTCCGATGTTCTGAGCCTCCTATCGCCGAATAGTCGAGTCAGACCCGTGGACCCAGCGGATTGAGGTAGTGCACTACTCAAGTCCTCACCGCGACCCGCTGGCACAGTTGGTTTTTCAGGAAGGTGAAGTGCCATGCTTGACGCATCTGAATCGACTGACATCGCCAAACTGCCGCTGGCGCCGAAGAATCCGCTGCCCTATCGACACCGGCTCAGGGCCGTGCGATCTCGCATCGACGGGTTCCAGGAGCTCCTGGACGCCGGCGGTCCCGTCACCCGTATCGTGCTCGCGCCCAAATGGGTATTCCCGACTGCGGTGTTGATCGCCTCGCCGCAGGGCGCGCGGGACGTGCTGGGCCGCACCGACGAGATCGCCGACCGCGGCGAGACCACGACCATGATCCAGATGCGTCGGCTGATGGGCGGCAACCTGCTGGACCTTCCGCACCACCAATGGCTGCCGCGGCGTCGCGCCGTGCAGCCGATGTTCACCAAAAAGCACGTCCCGCGCTACGCCGGCCACATGGCCGGGGCGGCGCAGACGGTAATCGACGGCTGGTACGACGGCGGGACAGTGGACCTGGACACCGAATGCCGCGCGCTGACCCTGCGGGCGCTCGGCCGCTCCGTACTCGGGGTCGACCTTGACTCCAGGGCCGATACCGTCGGGCCTGCACTACGCACCGCGCTCTCATGGGTCGCCGACCGTGCGACCCGGCCCGTCCAGCTGCCGCAATGGGTGCCCACGCCCAGCCAACAACGAGCCCGCAGGGCCAATGCGACTCTGCATCAGCTGGCCGCCGAGATCCTCGCCGCGGTACGAGCCGACCCCACCCGAGATGCACCGCTGGTGCGTGCATTGATCAACGCAGCCGATCCGCAGACGTGCCAACCACTCTCGGACGACGACATCTGCCACGAGCTGGTGCTGTTCATCCTCGCCGGCCACGACACCACATCCACCACCCTGACGTACTCACTCTGGGCGCTCGGTCATGATCCCGCTATCCAAGACCGAGTCTTCGATGAGGTCAGGGCACTCGGCGACCGGCCGCTGACACCCGACGACGTGCCCCGGCTCGGCCACACCGTGCGAGTGCTGCACGAGGCCCTGCGGCTGTGCCCGCCCGGTGTCGGAACGCCGCGCATGCTCAAAAAGGATCTGGCCGTCGATGGCTATCGGGTGGCAGCCGGCACCGTGGCGGTGGTCAGCTTCTACGCCATGCACCGAGACCCAGAATTGTGGGACGACCCGCTGAGATTTGACCCGGATCGGTTCCTGCCGGAGCGCTCGCAAGGCCGCAGCCGCTGGCAGTACCTGCCGTTCGGCGGCGGACCTCGCTCATGTATCGGCGACCACTTCGCCATGCTCGAAGCCGCCCTCGCACTGGCCACCATCATCCGTGCCGTCCGGATCGAGTCGCTTAATGACGACTTTCCCCTGGCCGCACCGTTCACCGTCGTCGCCGCGGAGCCGATCGGTGCCCGCGTGCATGCCCGGA
>DASQRI010000061.1:0-4681 GCA_035642975.1 Mycobacterium sp. | reverse complement strand
GGGCCGAGAATCTCGTGGTCCTCCTTGGCGATCTTGGTCGCCAGCGCCACCAGCTGTGCACGCTCGGCGGGGTCGGCGACGTGCACCGGCAACGAAATCGACAGACCGCTGATCTCGTTGCCGGTGACCCGGTCGGACTTGTCGGTCGCGGTCGGTACCGACGCGATGATCGGACGGTCGGCTTTGCCGTCGTAACGCAACAACAGCTGCCGCAGCCCGCCGGCCACCGTGGCCAGCACGAGGTCGTTGAGCGTGATACCCAATGCTTTGGCGGTCGCTTTGACGTCAGCCAGTCGGAGTGCGGCAGTGGCGAATCGACGCTGCGGCGACACGACGTGATTGAGGAAGGTCGGGGGCGCGTCGAACGCCGCCGCCAGGTCCGGGTGATCGCCGCGCTCCCTGGTGCGGCGGCGCACTCGGGTGAATCCCACGGCGGCGTCTCGGACTAGCCCGGGCAGCTCGGCGATTTGCCGGACGTGGTCGCGCCCGGCCTCGCGCAGCAGGCCCGCGGCCGTCGGCGTGGCGCGGGCCTCGTCGTCGTCGCGCTCATCGGTCGGTGCGTCCTTGAGATCCATTGCGCGGGCCAGCAGATTGACCGAGGCGACGCCGTCGGCCAGCGCGTGGTGGATCTTGCCGATCAGAGCGAACCGCCCACTGGCCAGCCCCTCGGCGAAATGGAACTCCCACAGCGGGTGGCTGCGGTCCAGGGGTGTGGAGGCGACCTTGCCGATCACGTCGTCGAGCTCTCGACGGCCGCCGGGCGCCGGCACCTGCACCCGGCGCAGGTGGTAATCCAGGTCGACCTCGCAGTTCTCCAGCCACATCGGGTGGTGTAGCCGCCAGGGGATGTCGACGAGTTTGTAGCGCAACGGTTCCAGCAGGTGCAGCCTGCGGCCTAGATGGCGCCGAAAGGCATCGAAGTCGAACTCGGCTTCGCCGCCGGACGGGTCGATGATCGCCACCTTCAGCGTGTGCGTGTGCAGGTTTGGCGTCTCGCTGTAGAGCAGCATGGCGTCCATACCGTTGAGTCTTTTCACGCCCCACCTCCATGCCGACATGTCCATGCAAGCACTTGGCAGACGGGGTGTTCGACGGAATGGCAGATTCCGGTTCGGCAGTTGGCCAGGTTACAGTCCGAACTCGTCGGCGGCCCCCGACCATCGCTCAGCCCAGGACGGGGAACCGCCGTTGGCGGGCAAGTCGTTTGAGCGCGCTCTGCATCACCAGGCGCACGTGGTCGTCAACCTCGTCGACGTCCGGATCGTCACCGAAACGGGCGGCGATGTCGATCGGCTCCAACACTTCGGTGACGATCTTGGCGGGCAGCGGCACGTTCGGCGGGAAGATCACGCTCAGACCGAACGGAAAGCCGAAGCTCACCGGCAGGATGTCCATCCGGGCCTTGGTGAGGCCGAGCCTGCGGGCCAGCCAGTTGCCGCGCGTCAGGAACAGCTGGGTTTCCTGCCCGCCGATCGACACGGTCGGCACAATCGGCACGCCGGCTTCGATGGCGGTCCGGACGTAACCGGTGCGGCCGTTGAAGTCGATGGTGTTCTCGCTGAATGTGGGCCGGTAGGAGTCGTAGTCGCCGCCGGGGAAGACCAACACCACCGCACCTGAGTGCAATGCCTTGGCGGCGTTTTCCCGGCTGGCCTCGATGACTCCGGCGCGGCGCAGCCACCCGTCCAGCGGACCCAGGAATACGCCGTAGTGGGCCAGTGTGTACACCGGTCGCTGGTAACCGAAGGCGTCGTAGAAGGCCGAGGCGAAGATCATCACGTCCGGCGTCATCATGCCGCCGGAGTGGTTGGACACCACCAAGGCCGCACCGGCCTGCGGGATGTTGTCCAGGCCTCGTACTTCGGCGCGAAACCAGGTTTTGACCACCGGGCCGACCACGCTCTTGAGCTGTTCGGTGAACGACGGATCCCACTTGGCGATCTCGTGACCGTCGGGCGCTTCGTCGCTCATGTTTCCCCGCTGCCGTGCTGATGCGATCGAGTGCGGCACGATACCCACACCAGCGTATATGGTACTCTCTTTTTTGAGAATGTCATATCCGCAGTTTGCTGGGTTGCCGGGGACGAGGCGCGCGCGGGGGGAAGATGGCCGAGAAGGTTCTTGTCACAGGCGGTTTCGGGCTGGTCGGATCCCAAACCGTGCGGCGATTGGTCGATGTCGGCCATAGCGTGGTCGCCACCGACCTTGGCAACCCCGCCCAGCGGGAAGCCGCCACGTCGCTGCCCGCCGGCGCCCACGCGCACTGGGCGGACCTCACCGACGAGCAGGAGGTCGACCGCCTCGTCGCCGAAGTCGCACCGACGGTGATCGTCCACCTGGCTGCGGTGATCCCGCCGGCGGTCTATCGCCACCCCGGACTCGGCCGCCGCGTGAACGTCGACGCGACCGTGTCGCTGCTGCGCGCCGCGGAGTCGAGTCCCCGTCCTCCGCGCTTTGTGTTGGCCTCGAGCAACGCCGTGTACGGCGCCCGAAATCCGCATCATCACCACGAGATGCTGACCGCGGAGTCTCCGCTACGGCCGTCGGACCTCTACGGCGCCCACAAGGCCGAGGCCGAAGACCACGTGCGGTTCTCGAGTCTGCAGTGGGTGATCCTGCGTCTCGGCGGGGTGATCAGCGTCGATCCCGAAGCGATGCCCTTCACCGGGGATGCGTTGTTCTTCGAGAGCGCGCTGCCGACTGACGGCCGCATTCACACCGTGGACGTGCGCGACGTGGCCGCCGCGTTCGCCGCGGCGGCGACCGCCGATGTTGCCGGCGAGACCTTGCTGATCGCCGGCGACGAATCCCATCTGCATCGCCAGAAAGACGTCGGCCTGGCGCTGGCCGCCGCGAGGGGGCTATCGGGAGTCTTGCCCGCCGGGCGAGCCGGCGACCCCGACAGCGACGAACGCTGGTTCGTCACCGACTGGCTGGACACCGGCCGCGCGCAGCAGGCGTTGTCGTTTCAACACCACTCGTGGCCGGACATGCTTGCCGAGATGCGCGCCGCCGCCGGCTGGCGGCGCTACCCGATGTTCGTGGTCGCGCCCGCCATCCGACAGGTGCTCAAACGCCAGGCCGCTTATCGCAATGCACCGGGCCGCTACGCCGACCCGTGGGGCGCCATCCGGTCCAGGCTGGGCGAACCGCGTCCAGATCAAGCCGACGAATCCCGGTAGGCCTCAAGCAATCTCAGCCACACCTCGCTGATTGTGGGAAAGCACGGCACCGCGTGCCACAACCGGTCGATGGGCACCCGACCTGCGACCGCGACGGTGGCCGAGTGCAGCAGCTCAGAGACACCCGGGCCGACGAGGGTCACGCCGAGCAGATAGCCGTGCTCGACGTCGACCACCATCCGCGCCCGACCCGTGTAGCCATCCGCATAGAGCTTCGCGCCCATTACAACATCACCGACCTCGACGTCCACCGAACGCACGCGGTGACCGGCCCGCTCGGCCTGCTCGGCTGACAGTCCGACCGCGGCGGCTTCGGGGTCGGTGAAGAAAACCTGCGGCACTGCGTAATGGTCGGCGGTAGCCGCATGCGCGCCCCACGGCGCGGTGTCTAACGGTCGGCCTGCCGCGCGCGCCGCGATCGCTGTGCCGGCGATGCGTGCCTGGTACTTGCCCTCATGTGTCAACAGCGCTCGATGGTTGGCGTCACCGGCCGCATAGAGCCAGCCGTCGTCGACGGCTCGGACGCGGCAGGTGTCGTCGACGTCGAGCCAGCTGCCTGGGGCGAGTCCGACTGTCTCCAAGCCGATGTCATCGGTCATCGGTGCGCGGCCGGTGGCGAACAACACCTCGTCGACCTCCAGCTCGCTTCCGTCGCTCAGGTCCAGTGTCACCGGTCCTCGCGCGTCGGGCCGGCGTAATGCGGTTACCGAAACATCCACGCGTACAGCGACACCCGACTCCCGAAGTCCGCGCTCGACGAACTCGCCGACGAAAGGGTCCATCCGGGGCAGCAGGCCAGATCCCCGCGCCAGCAAGGTCACCGAGGCGCCCAAACCATTCCAGGCGGTTGCCATCTCGACACCGACGCCGCCGGCGCCGACGACGGCCAGCCGACCGGGCACCGAGCTGCTGTCGGTGGCCTTGCGGTTGGTCCAGGGCCGGGCTTCGGCGATGCCGGCCAACTCCGGTAGCGCCGCGCGGCTTCCGATGCAGATGACGACGGCGTGCCGTGCGGTCAGCGCTGCAAGCCCGCCGTCGGCGGCGGTCACGACCACTCGGCGGGCTCCGTCCAACCGGCCATGGCCACGGACCAGGGCTGCGCCGATTCCGGCGACCCAATCAGCCTGGTCAGCGTCGTCCCAATTCGTCACGTAGCGGTCCCGGCGAGCGAAGACGCCGGCGGCGTTGATTGGACCGGTGACCGCTTCACTTGCGCCGTCAATGTGGTCGGCATCGGCGACCGCGATGACCGGACGCAGCATAGCCTTGCTGGGTACACATGCCCAGTAGGAACATTCACCGCCGACCAGCTCACGTTCGACCATCGCGACACTGAGCCCGCCGGCGCGGGCGCGCTCGGCGGCATTCTGTCCGACTGGTCCGGCGCCGAGCACGATCACGTCGTAGGTATGTTCGGCTGTTCCCACTTTCGACCCTTCCTGGTTTGGTGGTTTGACAGCGTACTGCGGTGCGTATTGAATGGGTCAAGCAACCCAAAA
>DASQRI010000060.1:0-4449 GCA_035642975.1 Mycobacterium sp. | reverse complement strand
GCGCCGATGGAGAGCAGGCCGATGCCGTGCTTGCCAGCCAGCCGCGCGCCGGTCGGCGATGCGACCGCGGCGACCGCCAGTGGGATGCCGTGCTCGGAGTACGGAGAAAGCTGAAGCTTGGCGTCGTGAAGCTCGTGGGTGGGGGTTTTGGCCGACACGGTCTCCCCTGCCAGCAGCCGGACCACGATGTCGAGGTTGGTCTCCAGCAGTTCGCGGGTGTCGGTGGGGTTGAGCCCGATCATCGATGAGTCGCTGGGTAGTGAGCCCGGTCCCACTCCTCCGATAACCCGACCGTGCGTCAAGTGATCCAGCATCATCAGCCGGTCGGCGACCCAGAGCGGGTTGTGATAGGCGAGCGAGATCACCCCGGTGCAGAGCTTGATCCATTTGGTCCGTTCCGCGGCGGCGGCGATGAAGATCTCCGGAGAGGCGATGATCTCGCTGCCTGCCGAGTGATGCTCGCCAATCCACGCCTCGTCAAAACCGAGCGCATCGAGGTGTTGGACGAATTCAAGATCTCGCTGCAGCGCCAGCGTCGGGTTGGTGCCCGCCCGGTGAAATGGTGCGATGAAGTACCCAAACCTGAGCTTGGCCATGTGCGGTCCCCTAGCAGTCGAGTTGCGGAGAACCTTAAACCCGACGGGAGGCCCAAGGCCACCAAACCCGACATTCGTACCGAAAGCCGCCGGGACCGCCGGGGACGCTCCGCATTGCGAGAATTCAGGCCCGCCTGGACAACTGGGCATGGATCAACGGAGCGATCTTCTCCGCCATGTACGCGTGGCCGGCGTCGTTGGGATGGACACCATCGGGGCCGATCAAGTCGGGCCGGCCGACAAACCAACCCTCGCTTATCGGGTCGATGAAGGTTGCCCCCGCGTCATTGGCCTGACCGCTGAGGGTGTCTCGGACGTACAGCACGTCGAACGGCGGATCGGCAGTCGGCCACGGCGGCCCGATCACCAGTAACTTCGACGCGGGAGCGATGCGACGGGCCAGATCGAAGGTGTCGTGCGCCATGCCCGCCATCTGCATCGGGTCCACCCCCTCGTCGTTGCGGGACCCGAAGAACACCACCAGCGCATCGTCGGGATGCACGGCCCTGTTGGTCAGGTCCTCGAAGACGCTGCCATGGTCACCACGGACGACGTAGCCCGCCCTGCCTTCGGAGGCGACTTCGGGCGCGACCTGAACCCCCTGGCGGGCCAGCGCCAGCCAGGTGCGGGTGGTCCACGCGTTGGACCCCCAGCCGCCCTCGTCGGTGCCGGTGGTGTACGAGTCCCCGATCACCGCGACATGGTCAATCGGAGCGCCGCGAGCCACGGTCTGATATGGCCGCGGCGGGGCGGGGCGGTGGCTGATCATTCCGCATACAACGGCAACGGGGATGACCAACGCGGCGATCCGACCCACCGGCACCTCCACTGTCCACCTCCTCGGCCCCGTCACGCCTGCGTACGCGGCATCGTCAAAGTCAGCGCTGGTGAAGGCCCCCACTTGGACGACCGGCACGGGACGCCCGAGGTCCCGCGCCACAGGGCATCGTACTTGATCAGTTGTGGCGCAGCATGGTTCGCATGCGCCGTTCGCGTCAGCCCGCGCGTGCCGAGATCGACTTCGGTCGCCCCTCGTGGGCCCCGTCGATCGACTGCAGCTTGCCGCCCGCCGCGTGCGCCGCCGGATCGGGCTCGGCCTTGGCGCCTTTGACGTTGACCATCTTGCGCATCCATCGACGCGCGGGCTCCTCGACAACGTGATACAGCACCATCGCCACGACGAAGGTGATCATCAACACGCCGGCGAGGATCAACTTCCCGCCAGTGCCCACCAGCGTGAGCTGAAACTGCTCGGTGGCCCAGATCCACGACGTGTGCACCAGCTCGTGGACCATGTACAGGCAGAACGAGATTTGCCCGCCGTAGACCAATACCCGGGTGGACAGCAGCGCCGGCAGGCTGCCGGTGCCGATCGCCAGCGTCATCACCAGCGGCACGAACAGCACATCGACCAGCCCGCCGGTGTCCGTCACACCGTGCAGCGGATGCGCGTCGAACAGGTACAGCAGGCCCACGACTCCCGCGATGAGCAGCACCGAGACGTAGCCGGCACGGCGGCGATCGCGGTCCGACGGCCGCAACCTGGTGACGGCGGCGGCGACCAGCGCGCCGGCGGTGAACTGCATGACGATGCGTGGAAGCCAGCTCCACGGCGTGTAGAACTGGCCGCTCATCAGCAACAGCACCATCGGCGGCAGCGTCGCGGCGACCGCCAGCCATATCAGGGTTCGTGCTCGGGTGGCGTAAGCCAACCGAAATATCACCAGCACCAGCAGGCCGAACAGAAGATAGGCCAACCACTCGGCACTGATCGACCATGCCGGCCCGTCCCAGCTGGAATTGTCGAAGAACGGTTGGAACCAGAGCTGGACCAACAAGACTTGACGCACATAGCTGATCGCGTTGAACCGCGCCAGGTCCTGCCACGGGACGTGGCCGACGTGCAGGGTGAAGATCACCCACAAGGCGGCCAAGTGAAGGGTGACCAGATACACCGGCCACACGCGGGCCAGCCGCAGCCAGAGGAAGTGCACGGTGGCGCGCATCGACCAGGACCCGCCCATTCGGTCGAGGTAATTCCAGGTCAGCACGAATCCACTCAGGATGAAGAACAGGTCCACGCCCTGGGCGCCGCAGTTGAGCACCGGCGCGAGCGCGTCGCGGAATCCGGGTATCGCGTCGCGCAACAGCGGGCGGAAATGAAAGAGCACCACCCAGACGGCGGCGACGATGCGAAGTCCTGTGAGGGCCTTGATCTCTCCGCTGCGCACAACATTCTTTCCGTGAGGCACTGGTGCTTCATCCGCCACAGCCGCATCATCACAAACGACGGGCGTTGGCAGGTTATCAGTGCGGTGAGTCGATCGCGAGCCGTGAACCCGGCGTGGCTTGCACAGAATCCTCAGTTCACAGCTCCTTTTCCTTGCGCGTCTAGCGTCAACTACGAGATGGGCGCGTCCCGCCCTCGCCACGACGGGAGAAAGCCATGCCGCTGCTGTATGTCGACCTCATCGAGGGCCGCGCGCCTGCCGAGATCCGGGCGCTGCTGGACGGGATCCACGACGCCGTGGTCGAGGCGTTCGCGGTGCCGCCGCGTGACCGCTATCAAGTGGTGCGCACCCACCCGGCCCACGAGATCGTCGCGTGGGACACCGGTCTCGGGATCGACCGCTCATCGCGGCTCGTCGTGGTACACGTGGTGAGCCGGCGCCGTTCGACGGAAATGAAGCAACGGTTTTATGAGCTGGTGGCCGCCAACCTCGCCGCGCGATGCGGGCTCGATCCGGCCGATTTGATCGTCGCCGTCACCGACAACGGGGACGACGACTGGTCGTTCGGCTACGGACGGGCGCAGTTCCTCACCGGAGAGCTCAAATGAGTGCAGGAATGCCGCGGGAACCGTTGAAGACCCGCCTCACTGACTTCTTCGACATCGCACACCCGATTTTGTCCGCGCCGATGGCGCTGGCTTCCGGGGGACGGCTCGCCGCCGCCGTGACATCGGCCGGTGGCCTGGGCCTCATCGGCGGTGGCTACGGCGACGCGGACTGGCTCAAACGCGAATTCGGCCTGGCCGAGGGGCAAAGGGTGGGCTGCGGGTTCATCACGTGGAGTCTGGCCCGCCAGCCCGAATTGCTCGACGAAACGCTGGAGCGGCGACCGGCGACGATCATGCTGTCGTTCGGTGATCTGCGGTTGTTCGCCGACCGCATCCATGCGGCCGGTGTCCCGCTCATCGCGCAGGCTCAGACCCTCGAACATGCACGCCAGGCCCTGGACGCCGGGGCGGAAATCGTGGTGGCCCAGGGCGGCGAGGCCGGCGGCCACGGAATGACGGTCCGCTCGACTTTCACGCTGGTACCCGACGTCGTGGACCTTGCCGCCGAACGTGCTCCCGACACGCTGGTGCTGGCCGCCGGCGGTGTCGCCGACGGGCGCGGGCTGGCGGCGGCGCTCGCTCTCGGTGCCGACGGCGTGCTGGTGGGCACCCGGTTCTGGGCCTCCCCCGAGGCGCTGGTGTCCCCGCGTGCACATGAACGGGTCATCCGCGCCGGCGGCGACGACACCGTGCGCACCCGTGTCTATGACATTGTCCGGCAGCTGGATTGGCCGGCTGAATACAACGAACGGGCGCTGACCAATTCCTTCGTCGACGCCTGGCATGGCAACGAGGCACAACTGTCGGCCTCGCTGACGGACGCGGTGGGCGCCTACCAACAGGCCGTCGCCACGGAGAACTTCGACGTCGCCGGGATGCTGGTGGGTGAAGCGGTGAGCCTCATAAACGACGTCTCCCCCGCCGCAGATGTCGTGCGCGACATGATCACTGGGGCAACGAAAATCCTGAACCGGCGGCCCGGTAGCTAGCAGTACACGTCGTTCTCAATACAGC
>DASQRI010000059.1:0-2126 GCA_035642975.1 Mycobacterium sp. | reverse complement strand
CGACCCGTCGCGAATTACGTTGTCGATCGGGCGTACCGGTTACGACGGCGACACGTTCAAGCGCGAGCAGCTGATGGATCGCTACGGCATCCAGATCAACAAGACCTCGCGCAACAGCGTGCTGTTCATGACGAACATCGGCACTACGCGCAGCTCGGTGGCGTTCCTGGTCGAGGTCTTGGTCAACATCGCCGCCGAGCTCGACCAAGCCATCTCCGAGATGAGCCTGGGCGAGCGCGAACATTTCGAGCAGGCGGTGTGGGGGCTGACCGAACGTCCGGTGCCGCTGTGCAACTTCAGCGGCTTCCATCCCGCGTTCAAGGATCACAGTGGGGCCGAGCCGACACCCGAAGGTGATGTCCGTCGCGCGTTCTACCTGTCTTACGACGACACCAACTGCGAATACCTGATGGGCGAGCAGATTGACGAACGGCTGGACGCCGGAGTCGACATCGTGTCCGCGACCTACGTGACGCCCTACCCGCCGGGCTTCCCGGTGCTGGTGCCCGGTCAGGTGTTCAGCCGCGAAATCCTGCAGTTCATGCGCGATCTGGACACCAAGGAAATCCACGGCTACGAACCGAACTTCGGCTATCGGGTGTACACCGAGAAGGCGATCGAGACGCTCGGCGCATCGATTGGGCTGCCGTCCAACGGACACACCGTCGCGGAGACGCCCGCACCGAAAACGTCCAAGAAAAAGCCTGCGAAGAACGGCGGGAATGGCAGTGACCGTAACGTGCCTGAGGTCGGCCAGGACGAGCTGCTGGGCCAGCAGCAGCCCGGCGACGCGGTAACCGCCGACTAGCCGTCGAACGGCGCGCCGTCGAAGCGTTCCCGGGTGACAAAGTCGGCGACGTCGACCCGCTTGAGTTTCGTGCGCTGCTTGCGTGGTTTGCCCAGTGGCAACACCGCAGCGACTGCGTATGACTCTGGGATCCCTAGCAATTCACGCACTCGGGGTTCTTCTGCCACCACCATCGTGGTGATGGTGCCGCCGTACCCCTCGTTACGCGCGGCCAGCAGGATGTTCCACGCCAATGGGTAGACCGATGCGCCGCTGATCACGCCGATCCGGTCGAGGTTTTGATCCATGGCGGCGACTACCTCGAGGTCGACGCAGAGCACCAGCACTACCGCGGCGTTGTGAAGAGGTGCGGTGAATTGTTCGGGCACCTCCGTGGCCGCGATCTCCTCCGCCGTCGGTCCCGGCGGGTGTAGGGGATTCCACGGGCTCTCCCCGTGGGCCAGCTGGGCCGCGTACCGCCGGGCGCCGGTCTTCGTGAGCTCCGCCAGCGCTGTGCGGGTGTTGCCGTCGCGGATCACGATGATGTGGGAGCCTTGGCGGTTGCCGCCGCTGGGCGCGAACCGGGCATTGTCGAGAATCCGTTTCAGCACGTCGTCGGGCAGGGCGTCGTCGGTGAATTCGCGTACCGCGGCCGTGGTGCGCATGACTTCATCTAGGTCCACAGGCCCATGGTGGACTATTGGTTGCCATCTTCGAAAGGCACCGGCACCCGACCACCAAAGCCGTTCGGCCATCTAAAGTCCATTGGATGAGCAACCGAGTCGACGCGCAGCGGCGCGATGTCGCGTTCGGCGTCTTAGGCGGACCGACGACCGTCGTCGACATTGGCGGTCGACGGATCGTGATGGACCCGACTTTCGATGAGCCCGGCCCGCACGACTATTTGACCAAGACGGTCGGGCCGGCGGTAGCCGCCGAGGAGCTCGGGTCGATCGACGTCGTGTTGGTCAGCCATGACCAGCATCCGGACAATTTCGACCAGGAGGGCCGGCGAGCGGCGCTTGCCGCCCCGCTGGTTCTGACTCATCCGGGCGCCGCGGGTCGGCTCGGGCCGCCGGCTGTCGGCATCAAGCCGTTCGAGTCAGTCGAGCTTCCTGCGGAGAACGGCTCCAAAGCCCTTACCGTGCAGGCAGTTCCGGCCGTCCATGGGCCCGCTGATGGCCAACGCGACGCCGGCGGTCATGTCAACTGCGAGGTGACGGGTTTCGTGCTGTCGGGTGCCGGCGTGCCGACGGTGTATCTCAGCGGCGACAACGCGTCGATCGCCGCGGTCCGCAATGTCGCCGAACGGGTGGGCACCGTCGACGTGGCGGTGATC
>DASQRI010000058.1:0-3402 GCA_035642975.1 Mycobacterium sp. | reverse complement strand
TCCTCAACGGCCGTTTCGGCCGCATCGTCAGCAGGCTAGGTGGCCTTGAAGTCGTCGGGTGAGACGCTGTCCAAAAACTCTTTGAACTTCTCGACCTCGTCCTCGCGGACGGCGCTACTGGGCTCGTCGTCGCTCTCGTCGGGAATCAGCAGGCCGGCCTCGGCGAGCACCGCTTCCTCGACGTAAATCGGCACGCCCACCCGCAAAGCGATGGCCACCGAGTCCGATGGCCGCGCCGAGACCGTGATGTTTCGGTCGAAGACCAGGTCGGCGTAAAACGTGCCTTCCTGCAAGTCGACAATTCGGACCTCTTTGAGCGAATGACCAAGTGCGGCAATGAGATCCCGGATCAGGTCATGCGTCAATGGGCGTGGCGGCTCGACTCCCTGCTGTTCGAGGGCGATCGCCGCGGCCTCGGATTGGCCGATCCAGATCGGCAGATACCGGTCACCGTTGGCCTCGCGCAGCAACAGCACCGGCTGGTTCTGCGGCTGCTCGACGCGAATGCCGACGACGCGAACTTCACCCATCTGTGTCTGCCCTCCGCACCTGCTGCCCTAACCAAATCAGACCTGCCCCGGCGTCGCGGTGGAACACCAAGCCGCCGAACACAAGCTGTCGTCCGAAGTCTAGTCCTTCAGCGGTGCAGAACGTCGCGCACTGCCGACTTGATCAACGACGTGTGCAGCGTGATGGCCAGCGCAGCGACTTCGCGCGCCAGGTCGTCGGCGCGGTCACGGGAGCCGGTCTTACCGGCCTTGACAAGCGGCCCGGCGATTTGCGCGATCAGGTCTGATTGCCGGTCGGCGGCCGACCGAAAAGCCCGCAGGTGACGTGGTTCGACGCCGTATTCGCCGAGTGCCCGGGCGCACTGCAGGATCATTACCGCGTGTTCGTCGAAGAAACCGCCCGGCCCGGTGGTGATCACGCCCGCCCTGAGCAGCGCTGTCAACAGTTCGGCGTCGACCCCTGATCGCTCCAGCAGGTCTTCCCGGCTCAGCCGGATGCGGGTGGCCACCACTGCCGCCGGGTCCGCGCCCGCAGATGTGCCCGGTGTGTCATCGCCGACGGACACCAATCGCGGTACACCGTAAGGCGATCCGACGAGCGGCAGCTCGCCGTCGGGCTGGGCGTCCAGCTGAGCCTTGATCACCTTCAACGGCAGATACTGGTCACGCTGGGCAGTCAGGATGAAGCGCAGGCGCGCGCAGTCGTACGCGGTGAACCTGCGATAGCCCGAAGCTGCGCGCTCCGGCGTCACGAGACCCTCGGCCTCCAAGAAGCGGATCTTGGAGATCGTCACATCCGGGAAATCCGGCCGTAGCAGGTCGAGGACCGCTCCGATAGACATCCCGCTCAGTGCGGGGGTCTCGGGCGCGGTCACTAGCTTCCGGGCCCTCCGTTGTCTTCGCCGCCCTTGGGCCCGGTCAGAAACACCAGGCGGAATTTTCCGATCTGGACCTCGTCGCCGTTTGCCAGCACCGCCGAGTCGACCGGCTCGCGGTTGACGTAGGTGCCGTTGAGGCTGCCGACGTCCACGACGTGGAACTCGTCGGTTTCCAAGCGGAATTCGGCGTGCCGCCGGCTGACGGTGACGTCGTCGAGGAAGATGTCGCTGTCGGGATGCCGGCCGGCTGAGGTGGTCGGCTGGTCGAGCAGGAAGCGAGAACCGGCGTTCGGTCCCCGTTTGACGACCAGCAACGCTGAACCGACCGGGAGTCCCTCGACTCCGGACACCGAGGTTTCGGTGCCCGCCTGCGCAGGAGCGTCCAGTTCATTGAGGAAGTCGGCGCGGAAGACGGATGTCGTCTCCACCGTGACTTCGTCAGAGGTCTGGTCGTTGTCCTTCTCCGTCACCCGCTGCTCCTCACTGGCCGCTGCTGCGTCGTCTGGTTGGGGGTCCGCTCGACCGGCTTCCCATCCGCTGTGACGATCGATGTGACGACCGTACCGCGCACGGGATCCCAATGTGCCGTCCCCCGCCGGATCGGCGCTACGAGAAACGGCCGCCCGGTTTCCGTCCCGTTCCGGCATGGGTTGTCGCCGGGCGCAGGGAACGATAACAAGGGTCATTCGGCCAGTGTGCCGCGGTATGCCTCGGCGTCCAGCAGCTCGGCGAAGCCCGACTCGAGCGCCTCGGCATCGACCTGGAGGTCCAGCAGCCAGCCCGCCCCGTAGGGATCGGAGTTGACCAGCTCAGGGCTGGCGTCCAGATCGTCGTTGACGGCAACGACTTTCGCCGAAACCGGTGCGTACAGGTCCGACACCGATTTGGTCGACTCCACCTCGCCGAAGGCATCCCCTGCGCTCAGGTCGGTACCCGCATCGGGCAGCCGGACAAACACCACGTCGCCAAGTGCCGACTGCGCGAAGTCCGTGATCCCTACCCGGACGGTGTCGTCTCCGGTGCGCCGGACCCACTCGTGTTCGGCGGTGTAGTGCAAATCAGGCGGGATTTCGCTCACGGTGCTCCTGTTCCGGTGGGTTACTTCTTGACTGGCTGAGCGTATTGGCGCGGTTTTGGTTGCCGCAAGGCGGTGATGTCCACCTTCTCACCTTGCTGCACCGACATCGTGCCGCCGACGCGTTTGACGCTGTCCACCGCGCCGCCCGGAATGTTCATCGCCGCCGCGAGCGTCGGTGGATCGCCAATCGCCAGAACCGAATACGGCGGCATGAGGGTTTTGCTGTCGACGGTCAGCGCACCCGGGGCGCCGACGATCCAGGTGTCGACACCGGCCCGCACCGCCTGATGGCCGTCGCCGATCTGAATCGCCTCGGCTCCCGCGGCCCGCAACTCGTCGAGCACGTCGAGCATCGCCTGCGGCGCCACACCCGGCCCTGGATCGTCGATGCGGACGGTGACGCCGGGACCGGTGGCCCCGACGGTGCCGATCAGGATCGACAACGCAGCCAGCCTGGCCTGGGCGTTTTGGATGGCGGCCTGATCGCTGCTGCCCGAAGCCTGTAGCGCGGTCAACGTGCGCTGCAGTTCGGCGACTTCGGTGCTCAGCGTGGCTTCGCGTTGACGCAGGGAGTCCAACAGCACCAGCAGATCCGCGGGACGGGCCGTGTCCAGTGAGTCGCCGGAACTGGTCTGGTGGACCTGGGTTGCGATGGCCACACCCAGCAGCAAGCACAGCAATATCGCCAGCGCGCCAAAGGCCATCCGCCCGCTGCGCAGCATGCCGAGAAAGCCGCGTGGCTGCAACTCCCCTATCTCGGGTCGCGGCTGGTGCGGCGCCAGTTCATGCCGGCCGTGCTGCGCGACGTCGTCGTCGCCGTGTTCGTGTTGCTGCGCGGTCTCGTCGGCGGTGGGATCTGGGTCGCTCATGTAGGCCTCATGCCGATTAAGCCCCAAATAGTCTGCGTCGCAGCGCGGCTGCGTTACCGAAGATGCGG
>DASQRI010000057.1:0-9453 GCA_035642975.1 Mycobacterium sp. | reverse complement strand
CCTCGGGTGACTCCTCGGTGAATGCGGAGCCGTAGGAGAAGTCCATGTTGACGTCGCGCACTTCCATGGCGCTGTCGGGCACCTTCGACCCGAACCGCAAAGTGATGCCCTCGTCCGGCTGCACCCGGATCACCAGCGCGTTGGCACCCAGCTCATCGGTCATCGTCGCGTCGAACGGCAAATGCGGTGCTCTCTTGAACACCAAGGCGATCTCGGTGACTCTGCGGCCCAACCGCTTTCCGGTGCGCAGGTAGAACGGCACGCCGGCCCAGCGGCGGGTGTCGACTTCCAGCGTGATGGCGGCAAACGTCTCCGTGGTGGAGTCTTTGGAGAAGCCCTCCTCGTCGAGCAGTCCGACCACGTGTTCTCCGCCCTGCCAACCGGCGGTGTACTGGCCGCGAGAGGTGGTCTCGTCCAGCGGCTGCGCGAGTTGAACTGCGGAGAGCACTTTGATCTTCTCGGTCTGCAGTTCCGACGGATGAAAACTCACCGGTTCTTCCATGGCGGTCAACGCCAGCAGTTGCATCAGGTGGTTCTGGATCACGTCGCGTGCCGCGCCGATGCCGTCGTAGTAGCCTCCGCGCCCACCGAGACCGATGTCCTCGGCCATGGTGATCTGCACATGGTCGACGTAGTGCGCATTCCAGATCGGATCGAACAACTGATTGGCGAACCGCAACGCCATGATGTTCTGAACGGTCTCCTTGCCCAGGTAGTGGTCGATCCGGAACACCGATTCCTCTGGGAACACACTGTTGACCAACTGATTGAGCTCGCGTGCGCTGTCCAAATCGTGGCCGAAGGGCTTTTCGATGACCACCCGGTTCCAGGTGTCGTCCCGGGGCGCCGCCAAGTCCGCCGTGTGTAACTGCTCGAGCACCGCCGGAAAGCTTTTCGGCGGGATCGCCAGGTAGAAGGCGTGATTGCTACCGGTGCTGCGTTCGGCGTCCAGCTTCTCCAAGGTCTCGGCCAGCCGTGCGAAGGCAGCATCGTCATCGAAGGTGCCTTTTACGAATCGGCATCCCTCTGCAAGCCTGTCCCAGATCGCCTGGCGAAACCGTGTGCGCGAGTGCGCATTGACGTCCTTTAAGACCTCATTGGCGAAGTCTTCGTCGGTCCAATCCCGGCGGCCAAAGCCGACCAAGGCGAAATTGGGAGACAGCAGACCGCGGTTGGCCAGGTCGTAGATGGCCGGAACCACCTTCTTGCGGGCCAGGTCTCCGGTCACCCCGAAAAGCACCACGGCGCATGGGCCGGCGATCCGGGGGAGTCGCTTATCGCACTTGTCCCGCAGCGGGTTTTGCCACTGTGCGGCACCGGCCGCGCTGTGGGCTGGACTCATTTGGCGCGGGATTCAAGTTGCTTCTTGGTCTCCTCGAGCAGCTCGGTCCAAGACTCCTCGAACTTCTGCACGCCTTCGTTCTCCAATACCAGGAACACGTCGGTCAGGTCGATGCCGACCGCCGCGAGCTTGTCGAAGGTTTCCTGGGCGGCCGATGCGGTGCCGGTGACCGTGTCGCCGGTGATGACGCCATGATCGGCGACCGCCTCAATGGTCTTCTCCGGCATGGTGTTCACGGTGTGGGGAGCCACCAGTTCAGTGACATAGAGGGTGTCGGAATAGTCGGGGTTCTTCACACCGGTCGACGCCCACAGCGGCCGCTGCACCCGCGCGCCGTCGGCCTCGAGCTTCGCGTAGCGATCGCCGCCGACAAAGGCTTCCTGGTAGGCGGCGTAGGCCAGCCGGGCGTTGGCCACGGCGGCTTGTCCGCGTAACGCCAGCGCCTCTTCGGAGCCGATCTTCTCCAGCCGCTTGTCGATCTCGGTGTCTACCCGCGATACGAAAAATGAAGCAACCGAATGGATTTTGGAAAGGTCGTGTCCGGCTTGCTTGGCTTTCTCCAGTCCCTCCAGGTAGGCGTCGATGACCTCGCGGTGACGCTCAACCGAGAAGATCAGCGTGACGTTGACCGAGATCCCTTCGGCCAGTGTCGCGGTGATGGCGGGCAAACCGTCCTCAGTGGCCGGGATCTTGATGAACAGGTTCGGCCGGTCGACGATCTTCCACAACTCGATAGCCTGCTTGCTGGTTTTGTCGGTGTCGTGCGCCAGCCGCGGGTCGACCTCGATCGACACTCGGCCGTCGACCCCGTCGGATGCCTCCCACTGCGGCGTGAGCACGTCGCAGGCGTTGCGGACGTCGTCGGTGGTGACAGTGCGGATAGTCGCGTCCACGTCGGCGCCGCGCTCGGCGAGCTCGGCCACCTGTTCGTCGTAGGCGTCACCCTCGGCCAGCGCCTTCTGGAAGATCGACGGGTTGGTGGTGACACCGACGACGCTCTTCGTGTCGATGAGCTCTTGTAGGTTGCCGGACTGCAAGCGCTGCCGGGACAGGTCGTCCAGCCAGACGGATACGCCCGCTGCGGACAGAGCGGCAAGGTTGGGATTCTGTGTCATCGTATTTCCTTCGCTTAGTTGTCGAGTGTTCGTTCGGCGGCGTCGACGACGGCTTCGGCGGTGAAGCCGAATTCGCGGAACAGGGTCTTCGCATCGGCGGATTCCCCGTAGTGCTCGATCGACACGATCTCCCCGGTGTCGCCGACCAGCTTGTGCCAACTCTGGGCGATGCCGGCCTCGACGGCGACCCGGGCCGACACCGACGGCGGCAGCACGCTGTTGCGGTAGTCGTCGGGCTGAGACTCGAACCACTCGACGCATGGCATCGACACCACACGCGCGACGATGTCCTTGTCCGCCAATAACTTCTGCGCCTCAACCGCCAGCTGAACCTCAGAGCCCGTCGCAATCAAGACGACGTCTGGCTCCGAGCCACCGTCGTCGCCCAGGATGTAGCCGCCTTTGGCCACACCTTCGGTGTTGGTGCCTTTCAGCACCGGCACACCCTGCCGAGTCAGGATGAGCCCCACCGGGCCGCTGCCGTTGCCGCGAGCCAGGATCGTGTGCCAGGCGTACGCGGTTTCGTTGGCGTCAGCCGGGCGCACCACCGACAGGCGTGGGATGGCGCGCAGCGCCGCCAGGTGTTCGATCGGTTGATGAGTCGGGCCGTCTTCGCCGAGTCCGATCGAATCGTGCGTCCACACGTAGATGGTGTCGATATCCATCAGCGACGCCAGCCGCACCGCTGGGCGCATGTAGTCGGAGAACTGCAAGAAGGTGGCACCGTAAGCCCGGGTCGGACCGTGCAGCACGATGCCCGACAAGATGGCGCCCATCGCGTGTTCACGGATACCGAAATGCAGGGTGCGGCCATACCAGTGAGCGGTGTACTCCTTGGTTGAAATCGACGGCGGGCCAAAGGAATCGGCGCCCTTGATGGTGGTGTTGGTGCTGCCGGCCAAGTCGGCCGAACCGCCCCACAGCTCGGGCAGTTTCGGCCCTACCGCATTGAGCACCTCGTTGATGCTTTCCGGGTGGCGATGGCGTCGGATCCCGGTTCCCAGTGCGGCAGATCCGCATCCCAGCCGTCGGGCAGCTTCTCCGCGGTCAACCGGTCCAGCAGTGCTTTGCGCTCGGGCTCGCGTTCCGCCCAGGACTCGAACTCCGGCTGCCATTTCGCGTGCGCTTCCTTGCCCCGGTTCACCAGCTCGCGGGTGTGCGCGATGACGTCGTCGCGCACCTCGAAGTTCTTGTCGGGATCGAAGCCCAGGATCTTCTTGACGGCCGCCACCTCTTCGTCACCGAGGGCGGCGCCGTGCGCCTTGCCGGTGTTCATCAGGTGTGGCGCCGGATAGCCGATGATGGTCCGCAGCGATATGAACGACGGCCGGTCGGTGACGGCCTTGGCGTTGGCGATGGCTTCCTCGATGCCGACGACGTTCTCGCCGCCCTCGACGCGTTGCACGTGCCAGCCGTAGGCCTCATACCGGGCCGCGGTGTCCTCATCCAGCGCGATCTTGGTGTCGTCCTCGATCGAGATCTCGTTGTGGTCGTAGAACACGATGAGGTTGCCCAGCTGCTGCACACCCGCTATCGACGACGCTTCGGACGTCACGCCTTCCTCCATGTCGCCGTCGGAGGCGATCACATAGATGAAGTGGTCGAACGGGCTGGCACCCGGGGCGGCATCGGGGTCGAACAGGCCGCGCTCATAGCGGGACGCCATCGCCATGCCCACCGCCGATGCCAAGCCTTGGCCAAGGGGACCGGTGGTGATCTCAACACCCGTGGTGTGTCTGAACTCTGGATGGCCCGGCGTCTTGGAGCCCCAGGTGCGCAGCGATTCGATATCCGAGAGCTCCAGACCGAAACCGCCGAGATAGAGCTGGATGTAAAGGGTGAGGCTGCTGTGCCCGCAGGACAGCACGAAGCGGTCCCGGCCCAGCCAATGGGTGTCGCTGGGGTCGTGCCGCATCACCCGTTGGAACAAGGTGTAGGCCAGCGGGGCCAGGCTCATCGCCGTCCCGGGATGGCCGTTGCCGGTTTTCTGGACCGCGTCGGCGGCCAGCACCCGGACGGTGTCGACCGCGGCCGAATCGATGTCGGTCCAGTCGTCGGGGTGATGCGGCTGGGTCAGGGTCGAGATGTCTTCGAGTGTTGTCACTGACGCGGTCCTCGGGTCGACAAAATGATTGTGTCCAACACTAGTGCGAGTACCCGCGTCGATGCAGATCCACCAGCGCGTTAAATCGCGTGGAATTGTTGTCAGTCGACCCTGCGCTGAGAGCGGGCCAGCCGGGCGGTCTACCATCCTCTGTAGTAGAAGCTGCGCGCTGCTGCGATCCAAGGAGTTATTGCGTGAGCATTCGCGAGCGCATTGCGCCGAGCCGAGTCAGCACCACGTTGCTGGCTTATTTGGCGCTGACCAAGCCGCGGGTCATTGAGCTGTTGCTGGTCACCGCGATCCCGGCGATGCTGCTCGCCCACCGCGGCACGGTCAACCCGCTGCTGATCCTCAACACCCTGATCGGCGGCATGCTGGCCGCCGGGGGCGCCAACACGCTCAACTGTGTGGCCGACGCCGACATCGACAAGAAGATGAAGCGGACCGCGCGACGTCCGCTGGCGCGGGCCGCCGTGCCCACCAGGAACGCCTTGGTGTTCGGGGTGGCCTTGAGTGTCGCGTCGTTCTTCTGGCTGTGGTGGACCACAAATCTGCTGTCCGGGCTGCTGGCCGTGGCCACGATCGCGTTCTACGTGTTCGTCTACACCCTGTTGCTCAAGCGCCGCACCTCGCAGAACGTGGTGTGGGGTGGGGCGGCCGGCTGCATGCCGGTGATGATCGCCTGGTCGGCTGTCACCGGCACCATCGGTTGGCCGGCGCTGGCCATGTTCGCGATTATCTTCTTCTGGACGCCGCCGCATACCTGGGCGTTGGCGATGCGTTACAAGGAGGATTACCAAGCGGCCGGGGTGCCGATGCTGCCGGCCGTGGCGACCGAGCGTGAGGTCACCCGGCAGATCTTGATCTATACCTGGCTGACGGTGGCCGCAACGCTGGTGCTGGGGCTGGCTGCCGGGTGGCTGTACACCGCGGTGGCCGCGGCGGCCGGAGTGTGGTTCCTGACGATGGCCCACCAGCTTTACGCGGGGGTGCGCCGCGGTGAGCCGGTCAAACCGCTGCGGTTGTTCTTGCAGTCGAATAACTACCTCGCCGTGGTCTTCTGCGCGTTGGCGCTCGACTCCGCGCTGGCGCTGCCTACCCTGCTGCGGGCCTGACCAGGTAATACCCCCTACCGGCATCGGGTCTTGTACTACGACACAGCGTCGTATTAACTGCCGTCGTGATTGCACCCGTGGTTTGTGACGGCCGATGACGGCGCCGGTCTGGATGGCGTCGCCCCCGGAGGTGCACTCGGCGCTGCTGAGCAGCGGCCCGGGACCCGGCTCGCTGCTGGCCGCGGCGGACGCATGGAGCTCGCTGAGCACCGCGTACGCCGACGTCGCGGAGGAGCTCAGCGACATCTTGGCCGCGGTGCAGGCCGGGGCCTGGCAAGGACCGAGTGCCGAGCGCTACGTGGCTGCCCATGTGCCTTATCTGGCGTGGCTGGCGCGGGCGAGCGCCAAAAGCGCAGCCGAGGCGACCCAACACGAGACCGCGGCCACCGCTTACACCGCGGCGTTGGCCGCGATGCCGACACTGCCGGAGCTGGCCGTTAACCATGTGGTGCACGGGGTGCTGCTGGCGACGAATTTCTTTGGCATCAATACGATTCCGATCGCGCTCAACGAGGCCGACTACGTGCGAATGTGGATTCAGGCGGCCACCACGATGACGTCCTATCAAGCGGTGGCCGCCGGCGCGGTGGCCGCCGCGCCGCAGACCGATCCGGCGCCGCAAATCGTGAATTCCACCCAAGGGGTCCAGACCGGCCCCGGGACCACCGGTGGCAGCTACGGTGGCCAGGGCATCGCCGACAAGGGGATACTACCTATTGTCGACAATGATGCCGGAGACCCATACAGCTTGAGTTGGTGGATAAATCGAATCCTCGAACCTATCCAAACCCTGACGAGGGACATCCAGTTAATCGGACAGAACCCGGCCCAAGGGCTAACACAGCTGGAGTACGACATTGTCGGAGTGGCATCAGACGAGTTCGGCCACGCGCTCCAGGTCGTTCAGTACTTCCCGGAAACTTTGGCGGTTCCGTTGCTCGCACCGGTCGCACTTACGGGAGGCGTAGCGGGCCTGGGTGGGCTGGCCGCGATCCAGCCTGACGCGGCCCAAGTCCCTGTCGAGGCGCCCGCGCCGACGCCGCAGACCGCCAATTTGCCGGCAGCGACGAGTAGCCCTGTCGCAGTGGGCGTCTCGGGCGGCTCGCCCGGCACGTCCCCGAGCCCTTCTCCGGCGCCCGCGACGACGGTTGCCGGTTCGGTGCCGACACCGCCTGCCGCGGGGGGTGGGCCGGGTTTTGCGCCGCCTTACGCAGTCGGCCCTCCCGGTATCGGGGTCGGATCGGGGATGAGTGCCGGCCTCAAAACTCAGGAGCCGACCTCTCGGGGCTCCGCGAAGGCGCCGGAAATCGCCGCTGCTGCGGCCGCCGCGGGTCTCCGGCCGCGTCCGCGGCGCAGACGGGCCAAAATGCGCGGGCACGGCAACGAATACATGGACATGAACGTCGAGGTCGGCCCGGACTGGGGCACGCCGCCGGGCGGAGAGCCTGTCGCGGTCACGGCGGCCTCCGATCGGGGCGCCGGGTCGTTGGGGTTTGCCGGCACGGTACGCAAGGAGGCCGGCGCCCAAGCGACGGGATTGACCACGCTGGCCGGCGATGAGTTCGGCGGTGGCCCGCAACTGCCGATGCTGCCGAATACCTGGGATCGCGGGGGCGAGCCCGCCGACGGGCGCGAGAACTGAGCTTGATCGTCTATTGTGCAGTCGCGCCGCGGGCATAGCTTTCGCGCCGACGACGGTGTGGTAATTAATTAATGAAAATCATATTCGTTTCGGCTCCGAACGGGCGCGGTCACGACCTGGAGACAAGACGATGCCGGCGAAGGCGGCAGAACGCGGAGAGCAGGATTGATGGCGCAACCCTCGTCGGGCGACAGCGTCGAGTTCACGATTGCCCGGTTGCTTGAGCCGCTCTCCGTTGAGACCTTTCTTGACGACGTCTGGGGCAAAAACCACCACCACATCAAGCGCGGCAGCCCGCGGTATTTCGACGGTCTGCTGCCCGGCCGGTCGACGGTCGACGAACTGCTGGAGCTGTTTCGCCGTGAACCGTCGGCCGTACGGCTAGTGCGGGGACGGGACAAAAAAGGCTCCGATAACTACCAGCTTGTCGACGGCAGTTTGGATATTGCCGGTATTCACAACGACTTTGCCGACGGGTACACCATCGTTTTGGACGCCGTCGAGCAATATGTGCGGGCTGTCGGGACGTTGGCCCGCTCGATCGAGGTGGAGCTGAACTTCCCGATACAGGTGAACACCTACATCACACCGCCGGGGCGCACCGGTCTGGCGCCCCACTACGACGACCACGACGTGTTGATCCTGCAGATTCAGGGCTCCAAGACCTGGCATTTGTACCTCGGCGCCGACGTCCCGCCGCGCGAGCTTCAGCGGGAGAAGGACAAGGCGGTCGCTGTCGAGGGTCTCCCGGCACCAATCGATGTGCTCCTGGAAGCGGGCGACGTGCTCTACGTGCCACGCGGGCGCGTTCACGCGGCCGAGACAGCCGCAGAGCAGTCCGTCCATCTGACCGTTGGAATCCACGCGCCCAGCGTGCTCATGCTTGCCATCGGAGCCCTGTACGCGCACAGCTGGCACGATGACCGTCTGAACGCCCGTCTGCCTCCGAGGCATCTGGATGACCCGGAGTTGGACGCGACGCTGCGCAGCCTGGTGCGGGAAGCTGTTGGCACAGTTGAGGATCCGGGCGCGATGGCCGGCGGTCTCGGGTTACTGGCGGACGGCTTGGTCAAGCGCGGCCGATGCCCACCGGTCGGACAGATCGCCAGCGCCAACGCCATCGACAGCCGCACCCGAGTGATGAAATACCAACCGCTCTTTTCGCGCGCGAAGGCCGTGGACGATGGCGTCACCCTGCAATTTGCCAGCTTGTCGATTACCGCCGCTGCCGATCACGAAGCTGCGATGCAGTTCATTTCCAGCAGTACCGAGCCGTTTCGGATCGGCGATCTGCCCGGGCTGCGCCCTGCACAGCAGACGGACCTGGCCCGTACGCTGATCGTCAGCGGATTTCTTGTCCGGCTGCCTGACGGGAAAGAAGACGGAGAGCATGGCTGATGCAGCAACGCTTGTCGGGCGTTGACCCCAGGCTCTCGTTGACCTGGTTGCTGCACCCCCTTCCGGTCGAGACCTTTCTCAACGAGATATGGGGAGCGACTCACTACCACGTGAGCCGGAACTGCCCTGATTACTTCGACAGCCTGCTCGACGGGTCGGCCTCCGTTGATGAGCTGCTGGCGTTGTTTCGGCCGGATCTCTCGTTGTTCAGTCTCGTCCGGGAGAACGACAAAAAGGATCCCTACGTCTACCGGCTTGCCGGTGGCGGTTTCGATGCCGCGGCGATCGGTAAAGACTTCGCCGATGGCTACACGATCGTGCTGGACAGCATTCAGCGATATGTGCGCGCGATCGCCGCGCTGTTGCACTCCATCGAGGTCGAGCTGAACTTCGCGACACAGGTCAACGCCTACATCACGCCACCCGGGTCGCAAGGCTTCGTCATCCACTACGACGAGCACGACGCGTTGATCCTGCAAATTCGGGGATCCAAGATCTGGCATCTGTACGACGGCGCTGATGTGGCACCGCACGAGATGCGTCGCCATGAACCGGTTGCCACAACCGCGCTACCGTCGCCCACCGACGTGCACATGCACGTCGGCGACGTGCTCTACCTGCCACGCGGGCGAGTTCACGCGGCCGAAGCCACCTCGGAGGTATCGGTCCACCTGACCCTCGGCCTGCACGCACCCACGGTGCTCATGCTCGTCACCCGGGCGCTTGATGAGCTCAGC
>DASQRI010000056.1:0-3781 GCA_035642975.1 Mycobacterium sp. | reverse complement strand
GGGCGGTGACGGCGCGCTACCCCGGACGATTGGGTCTACGCTGCCCCTGATGACAACGACCCGCACCGAACAAACCTTCGACGGCGTCGGCGGCGTGCGCATCGTCTATGACGTTTGGACGCCCGACACCGAGCCTCGCGGCGTGGTTGTCCTGTCGCACGGGCTGGGCGAACACGCCCGCCGTTACGACCATGTCGCTGCCCGGTTCGCTCAGGACGGGCTGGTGACCTACGCGCTCGACCACCGCGGGCACGGACGCTCGGGCGGCAAGCGGGTGCTGGTGAAAGACATCTCCGAGTACACCGGCGACTTCGACACCATGGTCGGTATCGCGACCAAAGAACATCCCGGCCTCACGCGCATCGTGCTCGGCCACAGCATGGGCGGCGGCATCGTCTTCGCCTATGGCGTCGAACACCCCGACGACTATGACCTGATGGTGCTGTCCGGACCGGCGGTGGCGGCGCAGACCGCCGTTTCGCCGGTGTTGGCGTGGTTCGCCAAGGCTGTCGGCGCGATCGCGCCCGGTCTGCCGCTGCAGGAACTCGACGCCAGCGCGGTGTCCCGCGACCCGGCCGTGGTCAACGCCTATAACACCGACCCGCTCGTGTATCACGGCAAAGTTCCCGCCGGCGTCGGCCGCACGCTGTTGTTGGTCGGCGAGACGATGCCGCAACGGGCCGCCTCGCTGACCGCGCCGCTGCTGGTCGTGCACGGATCCGAGGACAGGCTGATCCCCGCCGCCGGCAGCCGCCAATTGGTCGAGGCGGTCGGCAGTTCCGATGTGCAGCTGAAGATCTACCCGGGCCTGTATCACGAGGTGTTCAACGAGCCGGAGCGCGATCAGGTACTCGACGATGTTGTTTCGTGGATTAACGCGCGACTGTGAATCGCTGCGTCGGAAAGTCCTAGGGTTCGCCTAGTTTGGTGTGTCATGAGTGACGACAAGATGCTGGCGCGCATCGCTGCCCTGTTGCGCCAGGCCGAAGGTACGGATAACGCCCATGAAGCGGAGGCGTTCATGGCGGCCGCGCAACGGCTGGCCACGGCGACGTCCATCGACTTGGCGGTGGCCCGGTCGCACGCCGACAAACGCACGCCCGCGCAGACGCCGGTCCAGCGCACGGTCACCGTCGGCGCGGCAGGCACCAAGGGGTTGCGGACATATGTGCAGCTGTTCGTGGTCATCGCGTCGGCCAACGACGTGCGCTGCGACGTCGCGTCGAACTCGACGTTCGTGTACGCCTACGGGTTCGCCGAGGACATCGACGCCACCCACGCGTTGTACGCCAGCCTGGTGGTTCAGATGGTCCGCGCGTCGGATACCTATATCTCGTCCGGTGCGCACCGGCCCACCCCGACGATCACCGCTCGGCTGAATTTTCAACTCGCGTTCGGCGCCCGAATCGGTCAGCGGTTGACCGAGGCCCGGGAGGAAACCCAGCGCGAGGCGAAGAAAGATCGTCGCCGTCCGCCCGGCACGGCCATCGCGTTACGGAACAAGGAGCTCGAACTTCGCGACTACTATCGCGATGCTTCCAAAGCGCGGGGCACCTGGCAGGCCAGCCGGGCTTCCGCGGGATATTCGTCGGCGGCTCGGCGCGCGGGGGACCGAGCGGGTCGGCGCGCGCGATTGGGCGCCAGCTCAGAACTCTCCGGGGCGCGGAGCGCGTTGGAGCGGTGAGCGCCGAGGAACCGGCTGCGCGGGATTGGCAGCGCGCAAAGGTCTATGCCGCCGAAGAATTCGTGCGAACGCTGTTCGACCGCGCCGCCGAACACGGATCACGCAGTGTGGAGTTTTTCGGCGGGCAGTTGACGCTGCCGCCCGAGGCGCGGTTCGGGTCGGTCCCCTCGGTGCAGCGCTACGTCGACGACGTGTTGGCCTTGCCGGCGGTACGACGGCAGTGGCCCAAGGTGGCGCCGCTGACGGTACGGGCCCGGCGGGCCGCTACCGCGGCGCACTACGAAAACCGTGATGGCACAGGCGTTATCGCGGTGCCAGACCTCACGACCGCGGACTGGGCGATGCGTGAGCTGGTGGTGCTGCACGAAATCGCGCACCATCTGTGCGACGCATCACCGCCACACGGACCGCAGTACGTTGCCACCCTGTGCACATTGGCCGAGCTGGTGATGGGTCCGGAGCTCGGCCACGTGCTACGCGTGGTGTACGCCAAAGAGGGCGTGCGCTAGTCGACGGCGACCATGTCGTCGCCGCAACTGCACCGATACGGTTGTTCGGCACCGGCGCAGTGGCATTCGACCTCGACGCGAACGCGACAGCCGCAGCCGTCGTGACCACAGGTCAGCAGCGTTCCGGCTTCATGTGACATCTTCTCCACCTCTACTCGTTCGGTCTGACACCAGGCAATCTATACCCCCTGGGGGTATGAAGCAAGGACCGTTTAATGCAGTGGCGGTCGCCGTTGCCGCCGCGCTAGCGTGGTTCATGACCCAAAAGCCGACTCCTGCCGACGTTGACACCTTCCTGGACGCCACCATGCTCGACGACGATCCCGCGCTGTCCGCGGCCCTCGAGGCCAGCGATGCCGCCGGGTTGCCGAAGATCGCTGTGTCGGCGCAACAGGGAAAGTTCCTGAGCCTGCTGGCCGCAGCGACCGGGGCCCGTCGCATCTTGGAGATCGGCACGCTCGGCGGCTTCAGCACGATATGGCTGGCCCGCGGCGCCGGTCCAGACGGCCGGGTCACCACGCTGGAATACGAGCCCAAGCACGCCGAGGTCGCGCGGGCCAACATCGACCGCGCCGGAGTCGGCGACCGGGTTGAGGTGATCGTCGGCGCCGCGCTGGAGACCTTGCCGACCGTGACCGGCGGCCCCTTCGACCTGGTGTTCATCGACGCCGACAAGGAGAACAATGCCGGCTACCTGGAATGGGCCGTCAAACTGACTCGACCTGGCTCAGTTATTGTCGTGGACAACGTCATTCGCGAGGGCGCGATCCTGTCAGAGGGCTCCGACGACGGAGTGGTGCAAGGGACGCGGCGGGCTCTCGAGATCTTGGGCGAGCACCCCAAGCTCGACACCGCGGTGCTCCAGACGGTGGGTGCCAAGCATTGGGACGGGTTCGCGCTCGCATTAGTCAAGTGGGCGTAAGGGCGCAAGGCCGAATTAGCCGAACTCGACGGTCGCAATGGCCGCCGATTGTCGTTGCTGGCACGCAAACAGCGGGCGTAATCTTGCAGAAGGTGGACGGTTTGCAGTGGCCCAAAAGGCTTGCTGCATAACAGAAAGGTCACAAAATGAGTACAGTCCATTCATCAATCGATCACCACCCGGATCTATTGGCTCTTCGTGAGCGCTACGAGCGTGCTGCAGAGTCGATGACCGCGCGCGGCACATTCGGCCTCACACTGCTGACGGCGGTTTATGCGGCTGTGTCGCCGTGGATCGTCGGCTTCGACGGGACGAGGCTTGCGGCCAACGATTTCATCGTCGGAATCGTGTGCGTGGCGCTGGCGTTTGGGTTCGCGATGGCGCTGGACCGCAGCCACGGCATAACCTGGACGTTGCCGGTCTTCGGCGTATGGTTCATCGTCTCACCCTGGGTAATTCACGGTGTCTCGCCACACGGCGGCATGATCTGGTCGAACGTGATCGCAGGTGCGGTGCTGACGGTGCTGGGCTTGAACGCGATGTACTTCGGTATGCGCGCGCGTAGCTCAACGTCAGCCTGACGCGGGCGCAGAATGAGCTGACCCGGCCGCAGGATGCGAGCGGGGAGAGGCGGTTGCGGCCCTAGCTACCCGCAGACCGCTCCGG
>DASQRI010000055.1:0-2822 GCA_035642975.1 Mycobacterium sp. | reverse complement strand
TTCACGGATGTCGGGATCGTGATGCCACGGCCGGTAGGGCGACCACGGCGCCAGACAGCTGATCACGGCGTCCTTCCACGGCCGTCCTTCGACGATGTGAAGACGCCCGGTGCGTCTGGGCTCAGGCATAGATCCGTCGTCTCCGCCGGATCCGACAGAATTTCGGCCCTGGCCCAGGCGTCGAGGTCCAGGAGTTGATGTCGGTGGGCGCGTGCAGGATCGGCGCATAGGCGGGTTAGCGACGAGCGCCATCTAGCCCGGCTTTACTTGATAGTAAATGGGGGGTGGACTTATTCTATGAAGCGGGCCGACCTCCTCACGGAAATCCGGACCTTCGCCAAAGCGTCGGGCCAGCCGATCACCGAAGTCGAAGGCGCGAACCACACCCGGGTGGAAGTGGGCGGCAGGCGGACGGTGGTGGCCCGCCACAGTGAGATCAACGAGTTGACGGTGAAGGCGATTCGTAAACAGCTTGGGATGCCGCAGCCGCAGGTCGGGAAGCGGAAGAAAGGGAAACCATGAAGGTGACCGCGAAAGCCACTCGTAGCGGCCAATGGTGGGCCGTCGAGGTTCCCGAGGTTGACGGAGCTTTCACCCAGGCCCGCAGGCTCGACCAGGTGCCGGCCATGGTTGCCGATGCCGTCCATCTGCTCACCGGAGTTCCGGTCGAAAAGATCGAGGTTTTGCTCGGGGAAGTGGATCTAGGAGATCCACAAGTTCTGGCTGAAGCTCGTGAGGCTCGCGAGCGCGTCGCCGCTGCCGCTCGCAGCCAGGAGGATGCGGCTCGCGCATCTCGCCGCGCGGTCACCCGGCTACGGGCCCGTGGACTGTCCGTGCGCGATGTCGGGGTGATCTTGAACGTGAGCCCGCAGCGCGTCTCGCAACTCGCCGCAACATCGCAGTGATCGCTCACCCCGTGCGATCTGGGTAGTCGGAGACCGGCGCGAAGGCCCGCCCGCGCTACTCACGCGAGGCCGAGGAAAACCACCAGGCCCCGGGAAAGCGCAAGCATATCTGCGTCCGATACCTTCCCGATACGCTCACCAAGCTTGGACCGGGGCATCGTCGTGACCCTGTCGATCATGATGCTGCTCGGTGCAGCCAGGCCGTAATTTCGCTGGGATCCAGCGGGACCCGCAGCAGCGGAGGAGATTCGGCCGGTCAGCGGATAGCATGTTGCGCCACCTGCTCGTAGGCTCGCCTCGCCTCAGGGGACATCGCCGAAGAGAACACCAACACCACGTCCTCCACTTGAAACATGTTCGGAATCGAGGCCGCATACTGTTCTGCTTTGCCCGTGCTCGGAAACTTCACGATCGAAACGGTGTCGGTGTCCACGGCGTCAATACAGCCGATCTGCGGACATTTCTGCGGCCCCACATCGTGGGCGTTCGACACCGCCAGCCCCGCACCGGTGAATGACGCCACGATCTCCGCGACGGTCGTCGTATTCAGCCGCACCGCGCCCCCCGGGTGGCTGGTCTGGCGGCCACTGCCGGAGATTTGGGCGCCGCACGCCGCAACCACCAGAGCGGCCACCGAAACCACCGCGGCCAAAAGCCGACTGCCGGTGCGTGGCTCAGCTCTCGCGTGGCGCGAAGGGTCTCGCGCACCTCGACCCGCCGTCACCGACATCCCATAACCTTCCCCTGCCTGACGCCGAAGCGGTGCTGCGGGGCGAAATTGGCGCAATGCGTCAACTGCTGACCCACATCCGCAGCCATCCGTTGTCGGGCTGCCGGGCCCGGTAATTGCCATTGCCGCGCCTTGCCTGTGGGAGGACGATGAAGTGGACGGCGGCGCCGTCGAGACGCTGCCCCACCCAGAGGAGGCAGATCATGTACGCACGCAGTACCACCATCCAGGGGCAGCCCTCGTCCATCGACGCCGGTATCGCGCATACGCGCGACAGCGTGATGCCCGCGCTCGAGGGCATCGATGGGTGCGTTGGCTTGTCCCTGTTGGTCGACCGGTCGTCCGGCCGCTGCATTGTTACCAGCGCATGGCAGTCCGAGGAGGCGATGCGCGCAAGCGAGGAGTCCATTCGGCCGATTCGTGACCGGGCCGCCGAGCTTTTGGGTGGTAGCAGGCAGGTCGAGGAATGGGAGATCGCTGCCATGCATCGCTCGCACCGCGCGAGTGAGGGCGCCTGTGTCCGAGCCACCTGGGTCAAGGTCAGCCCGGATCAGATCGACCAAGGCATCGACTTCTACAAGATGACGATCCTGCCCGCCCTCGAGGAGCTGGAAGGTTTCTGCAGTGGCAGCCTGCTAGTCGACCGAGCATCCGGTCGTGGCGTGGCCTCGGCGACCTTCGACAGCGTCGAAGCGGTGGAGCGGAACAAGGACAAGTTGGACAGGATCAGAGCTACGGGCAGTCAGGAAGCACACGCAGAGGTGCTCGACGAGTGCGACTTCGAGTTGGCGGTTGCACACCTGCGTGTGCCCGAGATGGCCTGACTCAACACAGCTAGGTCTTTTCGGCCGGGCTGAGCGCCGAGGACGTACGGCAACTTCCACTTGTGGCGAATACGTTCGCCGAACTCGAGTTGTATGCGGCCGGCCTCACCCCGAACTGCCACCGGGTTCGACGACCATCAGACGTGGTCGCAGCCGCTGCGGCGGGATCTCGACACCCGCCGCGAGGTCGTCGATCAGCGCGTCGGCAAAGTCCACCAAACCGGCGACGTCGATCCGGTAGCGTCCCGGGCGGTCGTCTCGGGAAAGACGGGCCGACGCGCTGCGCAGCAGACTCGTCGCACCATTGACGTTGCCGCGCTGGGCATGGGTGAGGCCAACCGCGAGCTGCGCCAGCCCTTGCCA
>DASQRI010000054.1:0-2596 GCA_035642975.1 Mycobacterium sp. | reverse complement strand
TGCACGACCGCCTCGCCTACGACCGCACCCGTGACCAGAGCTGGACCATCCACCGCCTGGCCCCCTGACGGTTGCTCCCGCCCCTCCCGCGAGTCCGCCCGTCCCGTCCCGCGATTCTGGCCCCTCGGATCGGTGCAGCGTCCGGACTAGAGCGTGTCCCGTGGATCAAGACGGGTGGATGCGGTAGATCCTGTTGGTGTTTGATCGTCATGATCTGACCTGCGAGGAGTGGGCTCGGCTGGAGCCGTTGTTGCCTGAGCGGAAGCCGTGTCGGGGTGGTCGGTGGGTTGATCACCGGATGGTGGTCAACGGGGTGTTCTGGCGGACTCGTAGCGGATCGCCGTGGCGGGATCTTCCCGGTGAGTACGGAAACTGGAAGACCGTGTACAACCGGCATCGCCGCTGGTCAGGCGATGGAACGTGGGTCAGGGTTCTGGACGAACTCCGTCGTGGCGCCGATGCGCACGAGGGCTCGGAGTGGACGGTCGGGGTTGATGCCGCGGTGGTCCGGGCGCATCAGCACGCCGCCGGTGCCCGCCATGCGCCGCCAGCTGATGTCGACGCGGAGGTCGTGGCGCCCACGGTGGTGGACACAGGGGGCTGGGTCGAATGACAGGAAACCCGCCGCCAAGCCGAGCCGGGAGACACTCGGGCGTTCCCGGGGTGGATTGACCAGCAAGATTCATCTTGCGGCGGATACCCGCTGTCGGCCGATCTCACGGGTCACCACGGCCGGGCATCGCCACGATTCGTCGGCGTTCGAGCCGGTGATGGCCGGGATCAGGATCTTGCGCCGAGGCCCAGGGCGACCGCGATCCCGACCCGTACGGGTGCTGGGTGACAAGGCGTACTCCAGTCGCGCGATCCGTTCTCACCTGCGACGACGTCGGATCACCGCGACCATCCCGGAGCCGAGTGATCAGCGGGACAACCGGCTGCGTCGGGGCCGTCGTGGCGGCCGGGCACCCCAATTCGACGCGGAGATCTACAAACGACGCAACGTGGTCGAGCGTGCGATCAACAAGCTCAAGGGCCACCGCGCGGTCGCCACCCGCTACGACTGTGAGGATCTTCCTGCCGTCCCGGCCTGGGTTTGACCCGCGCTACGACCGACCATGGGTGTCTTGTGTTTGATCTGTCGACTCAGTCCGGGGCGGTGCTTGTTGCCGCCGGGTCGAACATTCGTGTCCCCATAGGGGCCTTGCCGTGAACAGGGCGCCATCACAGTCCTGACCGACTGGTCGGCCCGGCGACGGCCATCCGTTCCCCGAGTCGAGCAGGAGACGAACGACCGTGCCCAGGATGCCTCAGTCGCCCAACCTCAGCCAGAGTCACTTCGATCCCGGCGAGGTGATACTGGGGGTAGACACCCACAAGAACGTGCACGTCGCGGCCGTGATCAGTGTGCTGGGCGCTCTGCTGGGCAGCTGTTCCTTCCCCACGACCGAGTCGGGTTACCGGGAGCTGCTGGGCTGGGCCATGTCATTCGGGACCGTGCGTCGCGCAGGCGTGGAGTGCACTGGATCCTACGGAGCTGCGTTGACTCGTTACCTCGGCACCGAACACGTCGAGGTGATCGAGGTGAACCAGCCCGACAAGGCCAACCGTCGGCGGCGGGGCAAGACCGACACCATCGACGCCGAGGCCGCCGCGCGAGCGGCACTGTCGGGTCAGGCAAGTGCCCACGCCAAGACCAGCGACGGACCGGTCGAAATGATCCGTATGTTCAAGCTGGCCAAGACCTCAGCGATCAAGTCACGCACCCAAGCGATCAACCAGCTCAAAGCCGTCCTTGTCAGCGCGCCCCCTCAGCTGCGGGAGTCGCTGTCCGGGCTGAGCAACCCCACCCTGATCCGGCGCTGCGCCGAGCTGGGCACCGACCGGCCTCGTGACATCGCCACCGCCGCCGCCTACACCGTGGCGCTGCTGGCTCGCCGGATCGCGGAGCTGAGCACTGAGATCAACGAACTGAAGCAGCAGATCAACGACGTGCTCACGACGCACACCCCTGACTTGCTGGAGCGCAACGGTGTCGGACCCGACACCGCCGCGGCGTTGCTGATCACTGCCGGGGACAACCCCGAGCGACTGCACAGTGAAGCGTCGTTCGCTGCCCTGTGCGGCGTGAGCCCGGTCGAGGCTTCTTCAGGCAAGACCCAACGCCGCCGCCTCAACCGCGGTGGCGATCGTCGGGCGAACTGTGCGCTGCACACGATCGTGCTCTCCCGGCTGCGCTGGGATCCCCGGACCCGCGACTACATCGCCCGCCGAACCGCCGAGGGCAAGACCCGCCGCGAAGCCGTCCGCTGCCTCAAACGCTATGTCGCGCGGGAGATCTTCCAGCTGATCAAGCTTCCAGCCGAGTCGAAACCCCAAGCTACGGCCGCTTGACATCCATAGGGGCATCAAACGCGACTACGTCTTCCGTGGAACTGTTGACGTGGCCTCGATCAGAATCTGGCTCCGTGACCCCGTCCCATGATCCAAGGGACAGGCTCTAGTATTACAGGGCCTGTTCTCGCGCGAGAACTGCCGATCGGGGACCCTTCGGGGCCGCCTCCGGAAGTTCGGGCCTTCGGCCCACAAGAGCGCGCTT
>DASQRI010000053.1:0-2572 GCA_035642975.1 Mycobacterium sp. | reverse complement strand
GCGGGTCAGGAAAAGCCGGCGATAGAGCCGCGACAACACCTTCACAGGCAGAAAGAACCCCGGCCGGCAGCCGATCCAGCGGGTCTGGTCGGCAGAGGGCCCGCCACCCGGCACGACGCAGTGCACATGGGGATGATGATGCAGGTTCTGTCCCCAGGTGTGCAGCACCGCGACCAGACCGATCTCGGCGCCGAGATGCTTGGGATCGGCGGCGATAATGCGCAGCGTCTCGGCCGCTGCCTTGAACAGGATGGCGTAGACCAGTGCCTTGTTCTGGAAGGCGATCTCGGCGATTGCGGCCGGCACGGTGAAGACGACATGGAAGTACTCCACCGGCAACAGGTCGGCTTGCCGGTCTGCCAACCATTCGGAGCGCGCCAGCCCCTGGCACTTCGGGCAGTGCCGGTCGCGGCACGAATTGTAGGCGATGCGGATCTGGCCGCAGCCGTCGCACTGCTCGACGTGGCCGCCCAGGGTTGCCGATCGGCAGGCTTCGATAGCACCCATCACGCGCCGCTGAGCGAGGCTCAGATGGCCGGCATGGGTATTGCGGTAAACAGCACCGTGGTGGCGGAAGATATCCGCCACCTCCAGCGCTTCGCGCATGGGGTTCAGCCCGGCGGCATCACCTCGAGATGCAAGCCGTCGAGCGGGCTCGGCGTGCCGGCGATCAGGTTGGTGGCGACGCGGGTATAGACCGCGGTGGTCGCCAGCCGGCCATGGCCGAGCAGGACCTGGATGATGCGGATGTCGGTTCCCGCTTCAAGCAGATGGGTGGCGAAGCTGTGGCGCAGGGTATGGACGGTGACCGGTTTGTCCAAGCTGGCCTCCCGCGCCGCCACACGGCACGCCGCCTGCAAGGTGGCGGTGCTGACCGGCCGGTCCCTGTCACGGCCGGGAAATAGCCAATGTGTCGGCTTGCCCAGGCGCCAATAGGCACGCAGGATCACCAGTAGCGGCGGCGACAGCATGACGTAGCGGTCCTTGCCGCCCTTGCCGTGTTCGACCCGGATGACCATCCGGCTGCTGTCGATGTCGGCGATCTTGAGTGCGGCAACCTCGGACACCCGCAGCCCGGCGCCGTAGGCCGTGGTCAAGGCCGCTCGGCTGCGCAGACCGGAAACCGCCTGGAGGAAGCGCGTGATCTCCTCCGCGCTCAGCACCACCGGCAGCTTCTTGGGCTCCTTGGCGCTGACGATGCGATCAAATGCCTCCTGCCGGCCGAGCGTGACGCCGAAGAAGAAGCGCAGCGCGCACGACACTTGGTTGATGTGCGACCACGACATACCCAGGCCGGCCAAGTGGATCTGATAGGCGCGGACCTCCTCCACCCCAAGTTGATCGGGCGATCGATCGAAAAAGCGGCTGAACTTCGCCACCGCGTATACGTAGGATTGTTGGGTTGCTGGCGAGAGATTGCGAACCATCATGTCGTCGATCAGCCGCCGACGCAGCGCGGTCATCTGGGCCATCACAGGGTCTCCTGTCTGACGATTGGGTTTGGACACCGCAATCCTGTCAGGAGCTTCCTCAGCCGCCGCTCACTCCTCTTGCCGCGTAGCGGCTTCGTTCAATGCCCGGCCCGGCATCATCGGAATGAATGAGGGTTCTGCGCGATCCCGCGTCATGGGCACGGTCGATTGAGCGGTGCTGGAGCGCGGGATTGCACAGAAGCCTGATTGAACGAAGCCGCGGATCGAGGGTCGCGGCCTATGGGGATTTAGCGCCGGCTTTGATCGAGGAGCCGAGGCGCAGTCCGTTCGCGGTGGACGCGCCGAGGAGCCGGGGCGGAGTTCCGGTGGCAATCGTGGCACGGCGGCTGAGGAATGACGCCGCAGATCGCCGCGGCTACGAGGAATGGACTGCCCGGATGCCCGCGGGCGCCAGCGGCAAGGCGCGATAGCACGAGAGCGGCATCGATGGTTGGGGCCGCTGCAGGAAACTGGGCGGTGATCGGGTCTTGTGGCGGGATCATGAGGTGTTCCAGGGCGCCGCGGCGGCGGCTCGGGGAATGCTGCCGATCTCGATCATGCGGCCGCCGCAGATGGGACACAGGTCGAGCGAACGGCCGGTGAGCTGCTGGTATCGCTCGCGGTAGTCGGCGGCACGGACAAGCTGCGCCGGCTCGGGAAGCGCCAGCAGCCGGCGGCAACCGGCGAGCTTGGCGAGGCGATGGCCGTTGGCCAGGTATCCATAGTGGCGGATGCGGTGAAAGCCGTCGGGGAGGACGTGGAGCAGGAAACGCCGGATGAACTCGCCGGCGTCGAGGGTCATGACCTTTGGCCTGTCGTGGTGGCGATAGTCCTTCCACAGGAAGCTGACCCGACCGTCGGCGAGAGCGACCAGGCGGCTGTTGGCGATGGCGACGCGATGGGTATAACGGGCGAGATAATCGAGCACCTGTTCGGGTCCGCCGAACGGTCTCTTGGCATAGACGACCCAGGGAATGGTGCGGAGCGGCCGCAGGCAGGCGGTGAACATATCTGGCTTTTCCAAGCTCGCCAGGGCGCCGAAAAACCTGAGCTGACCCGTGTCGAACGCTGCCTCAAGGCGGGTCAAAAAAAGCCGACGG
>DASQRI010000052.1:0-17366 GCA_035642975.1 Mycobacterium sp. | reverse complement strand
TACCTCATCGACCGCTGTTTGCAGCTGCACGGTGGTTACGGCTACATGCGCGAATACCCCATCGCGCGGGCCTACCTCGATGCGCGGGTGCAGACGATCTACGGCGGCACCACCGAGATCATGAAGGAAATAATTGGGCGTAGCCTCGGCGTCTAGCCGAGGCCATCGGGCCCAGCCTCGGCGTCTAACGCGGCGGCTTGCCCGCCGGGCCGGGCGCGTCGTGCGCGCTGTGGGCTTGCCGCAGCAGCATCGTGAGCTCTTGGTTCCGCCGGATCTTCCTTCGATATTTCGTTGGAAGCGCGGTAATTTCGCCTTCCTCGACGATCATCTGAGCGAACAGCTTCTCCCGCGCGACGGGGTCGGTGTCATCCTGATCGAGGTACTCGGTCGCATGCCGACGGGCCCCGGCGACGGCGTTCTGCGCACGGCCTCGCGGCGACAGCAGTGACGCCACCGTCGTGATGAGCAGGATGACGATGATCACCGCCAACGACGTCGTCGTGCTCAAGTCGCCGACCGGGACCGGACTGCCGTCGTTGATGAAGGGAACGTTGTTGTTGTGCAAGGCCTTCAGTAGTAGGTTCGCGCCGATGAACGCCAAGATGACCGCCAGACCATAGGACAGGTACACCAGCCGGTCGAGCAGACCGTCGAGCAGAAAGTACAAGTGGCGCAAGCCCAGTAGTGAAAAGGCGGTGGCCGAGAAAACCACGAAGACGTTCTGAGACAGCCCGAACAGCGCCGGGATCGAGTCGAAGGCGAACAACAGGTCGGCGGCGCCGACGGCGATCATCGCCACGAGCATCGGTGTCATCACCCGGCGGCCGTGCTCGACGGTGAACAGCCGATCGCCGTCGTAGTTGTCCGAGGTGCGCAACAATCGCGTAGCCATGCGGGTGACCACTGTATCCGCGCTGGGGCCTTCGGATTCCGCGCGCTTGGCGAGGTTGCCGGCCATGATCAGCAACACGATCCCGAATAAGTAAAATGCCCAATCGAAGATCGTGATCAACGCGGCCCCGATAAAGATAAAACCGGTGCGCGCGATCAGAGCCAAGACGATGCCGAACAACAGGACTTTCTGCTGGGCGATCCGCGGCACCGCGAAACTGCTCACGATGTACAAAATGACAAAAAGATTGTCGATCGACAGGGCCTCGTTGCTGACGTAGCAGGCGAAATATTCGACGCTCATGGATATCCCGCCGAAGGCCCCGACGCCAAGGCCGAACGCGACCGCAATTCCGACGTAAACGGCCGACCATACCGTCGCCTCGCGCAACGTCGGGGTGTGCGTGCGGCGAATGTTGACCAGGTAGTCGAGCAGCACGAGCGCGACGATCGCGGCGAGAATGACGAGCCAGACCGGTCCGGCAACACCCATGTCCGCTCCGATTCGTCAGGCCGTGTCGCCACCGGGTTCACCCCGGTATCGGAGCACCGTAACGCAAAATCGCAGGGGCAGAGCGCGACACCGAGCGGGCTTGTGGACTTGAATTCAGCGTCGACGGGATATCCATTCCGTAGGGTCTTCGTATGACTTCCCATGCGTCGTCCGCCGCGGCCGAGTTGTGGCGACCCGCCAGGCAGTCGAAACTGGCTCCAGGTTTTGGCCCGGGCGGCCATCGGGGAGGTGTGATGACAGGGCAGCACGGTCGATCGGGCACCGTCGCGCAATGCGCCATGCGTGTTCTGGTCGTGCTGGCGGCAAGCTTGGCCTGGATGGGGCTGCTGGCGCCCGTCGCGGCCGCCTCCCCGCTGGGCGAAGCCGACGACGCGATCACCGCGGCCTGGAAGGATGCCGGCGGCGATAATTCGGATCTCGGCGCAAAACAGGGTGAGACATACGTTGCCGGCGCAGGATTCGCCCACGACTTCGTCCACGGCAAGATGTTCTTCACACCGGCCACCGGTCCCAGGTCGATGATGGGCGCCATCCTGGACAAGTACGAGTCGTTGGGCGGCCCGGTGGCCTCCGACCTGGGTTTTCCGACCAACAATGAGATACGCGGGCTGGCCGGCCCGGACAGCCGGGTCAGCACCTTCTCGGCCAGTGACAAGCCGTTGATCTACTGGACCTCCGACCATGGCGCGTTCGTCGTGCGCGGGGCGATCAACGCCGTGTGGGACAAACTGGGCAGCTCCGGTGGCGCGCTGGGCGTCCCGGTCGGCGACGAGACCTACGACGGCGAACTCGCCACCCAGGCGTTCAGCGGCGGCAAGGTGTCGTGGAACAGGCTGACCAAGACCTTCACCACCGTCCCACCCAACCTGGCGAACCAGCTCACCGGCCTGCAGGTACCCATCGATCCGACCGCGGCCATCAACATGGCCTGGCGGGCGGCCGGCGGCGCGGCCGGCGCGCTGGGCGCCAAACAGGGCGACGAGTATCCGGTGGGCACCGACGGGCTGGCGCAGAACTTCGCCGGCGGCAAGATTTTCTTCAGCCCCGCCACCGGCGCCAACGCCGTCGAGACCGACATCCTGACGAAGTACGAGGCGCTGGGCGGCCCTGGCGGCAGCGACCTCGGTTTCCCGATCGCCAACGAGGCCGATGGCGGTCTCAAGTCGGCCAGCCGGATCAGCCCGTTCTCCGCCAACGACAAGCCGGTGATCTTCTGGACCCCCGACCACGGCGCATTCGTGGTCCGCGGCGCCATCTGGGCCGCATGGGACAAACTCCTCGGAGCGACCGGCAAGCTCGGCGCGCCGGTGGGCGATAGGACCGTCAACAAGGACGTGGTCACCCAGAAATTCGCCGGTGGCCAGATCTCCTGGAATAAGACGAAGAACACGTTCAGCACCGAGCCGGCGAACCTGGCTTCGGCACTTTCCGGTCTGCAGGTGCCGGGGCAGAAGACGCCGTCCGGATCGGCGTCGACCGGCGGCGGGATCAGCGGGCCGGCCTGGCACTGGTGGTGGTTGCTGCTCGGCATCCCGGCCCTGCTACTGGTCGGAATGGCGGTGCTGGTGGCACGGCGGTGGCTTCGACGCCACGCCGCCAAACGTGACGCCAAGGCCGTCGAAGCCGGTGATTCCGAGGAGTCCGGCTACGAGGCCGTCACCGAGTCTGTCTCCCAGTGGTCGCCGGAGGTCGACAACGATCTGGTGTCGTCGAACTTGTCCGAAAGCTACCGGGCGCCGCAGCGTCGGACCGTGCGGCTGCCCAGTCAGCCGGTCAGCGAATGGATGCCACCGGCGGGCCGCGCGAACTTGGTCGACGAGGTGCTTGATGACGAAACCGAGAGTCCCGCTGATCTTTCCGAGTTTGACGACTTCCGCGGAGACCTTCACGAGGACTTCGACGACGACTTCGACGAAGATCCCGATGATGTGGACACGGCTCCGACCGGAATTCCAGCGGCAAGCGAAGCACGAGGCGGACGGCACGCCGCGACGGAGGCCGTAGACGACGACGCTGTCATTACGACGGCCGTGCCGACTGCACGAATCCTGGCCGGGCGGTTGGCGATTCACCTTCCAATGGACGACCCGTACCAGGTGCCGGACGGCTACCCGGTCAAGGCCAACGCGAGCTTCGGCCTTTACTACATGCCCGACAGCGTTCTATACGAGGACACGCTGGCCGAAATCTGGTTCACCAGCGAAGAAATCGCGCAAGCCAACGGGTTCCACAAGGCCGGCTAGTCGACTGGGCCGCAGCGACTTTCAGATCTTGCGGATCACCGTGACGACCTTGCCGAGCACGGCAGCGTCGTTGCCTGGGATGGGATCGAAAGCCGGGTTGTGCGGCATCAGCCAAACCTGGCCGCCGGTGCGCTTGAACGTCTTGACGGTGGCCTCCCCGTCGATCATCGCCGCGACGATGTCGCCGTTGTCGGCCACGTTCTGTTGACGGACCACCACCCAGTCGCCGTCGCAGATCGCGGCGTCGACCATGGATTCACCGACCACCTTGAGCAGGAACAGCGCACCCTGGCCGACGAGTTGGCGTGGCAACGGGAAGACGTCTTCGACGGCTTCCTCGGCCAGGATCGGGCCACCGGCCGCGATCCGGCCCAACACTGGGACGAAGGTAGGTTCCGGCAGGGCGTCCGAGCCTGCGACGTCGGTGAGCACCGGCGGCTTCACGACGTCGTCGGCCCCGCGCACATCGACTGCGCGTGGGCGGTTCGGGTCGCGGCGCAGGTAGCCCTTGCGCTCGAGGGTGCGCAATTGGTGGGCCACCGAGGACGTCGACGTCAGACCGACGGCGTCGCCGATTTCGCGAATGCTCGGCGGGTATCCGCGACTGGTCACGGACGCGCGGATGACGTCCAGAATCGTGCGCTGCCGTGGGGTCAGCGCTGTATCCGCGGAGCGCACGGTGCGGTCAGAGCCGGAATCAGGAGTGTCGCTGTCGCTCATACGGCCGAATGTAGTCGCACCCCGGCGATATATCAAACATGTGTTCGACTGGCGTGTCGCGAGCATCGGTTCGGCCCACGCAACGGCTTAGCGCTGGGGAATAACAACGGTGTAACTCGTTGATATACGGGGTACACACCCGCCATGGCAGGTGGTAGTGGACGGCGGCGCCGTTGTCGGTGGCGTGGTCTAGCGTTTGGCTCGTTCGACACGCTTCGCTCAAATGTTCGGTTTTCGAACATGCGATCGATATAGTTCGAACACGTGATCGAGCAGCTACTCGACAGCAGGACTGGAGGAACGCACATGATGCCCATCGAGACGATCTCACCGAGCGCGCCGATCCACTTTCGGCCGGTTCAGGTCCGCCCCGTCGCCCGGCGTGGCCGGCCCGACCCCCGCGGTCCGCGGCCGTCGAGACCGGTCGCCGCGCGCCCGCGGTACCGGGGTACCGGTGTGCTGATGTCGACGGCACCACACCGGCCGCGTCCGATTACGCCGGCGGCAACGGTGGGACTGGCCCTGGTCGCGGGTCTGATCACCGTGTGGCTCGGGTTGGTGGCCCACTTCGGCGGGATGCTGCACGCCGGATCCGAACAGGCGGCGGCCCAGCTGCCCGAACGGCTTGCCGTGGTGCGGGTCGAGCCGGGGGAGTCATTGCAGCACTTGGCCGCCCGGGTGGCACCGGACGCACCGACCGGACAGGTCGCCTCGCGCATCCGTGAACTCAACGATCTCGACTCCGCGGCGGTGACGGCCGGCCAGACGCTGATCGCACCGGTCGGCTGACGGCGTCGCCGTGCACTGGCGACGCTAGGCTCGCGGTCGAACGCACAGGTAGGCTCGGGATGGTCTGGGACACCCCGATGTCAGCGCGGCGAAGGAGCGGCCATGCATTGTCCGTTCTGCCGCAATCCCGATTCGCGGGTCGTTGACTCCCGCGAGGCCGACGAGGGGCAGGCCATTCGGCGCCGCAGGTCGTGTCCGGAGTGCGGACGGCGATTCACCACCGTGGAAACCGCGGTGCTGGCCGTGGTCAAGCGCAGCGGTGTCACCGAACCGTTCAGCCGCGAAAAGGTGGTCAGCGGTGTGCGTCGCGCGTGCCAGGGCCGACAGGTCGACGACGATGCGCTGAACCTGCTGGCCCAGCAGGTCGAGGACGCCGTAAGGGCCAGTGGGTCACCGGAAGTCCCCAGCCACGAGGTCGGGCTTGCGATCCTGGGTCCGCTGCGCGAACTCGATGAAGTGGCCTATCTGCGATTCGCCTCGGTATACCGGTCTTTCGAGTCTGCAGACGATTTCGAACGCGAGATCCAGGCGCTGCGTGCCCAACGCAAGGTTCCCGCCTCGGGCTGACCACCCGCACGGTGATCTACGCTGACGGGATGCCGCCCGACCTGCACCCCAACCTGGAGGCGCTGGCACCCCTGCTCGGTGCATGGCAAGGCCGCGGGTCCGGCGAATACCCCACCATCGAGCCGTTCGACTACCTCGAGGAAATCGCGTTTTCTCATGTGGGCAAACCGTTTTTGGTTTATGGGCAAAAAACCAAGGCCGCAGCCGACGGGGCGCCGCTGCATGCCGAGACGGGTTACCTTCGCGTACCGCGACCCGGTCACGTTGAACTCGTGTTGGCGCACCCGAGCGGCATCACCGAAATCGAGGTGGGCACCTACACGGCCGATGGCACCACGATCGAGCTCGAGATGACCTCCGCACAGATCGGTCTGACCCCAACCGCCAAAGAGGTGACCGCCCTTGGTCGCCGCTTCCGCGTCGAGGGCGACGAGCTCTCCTATTCCGTGCAAATGGGCGCCGTCGGGCAACCCCTGCAGCATCACCTGGCCGCGGTGCTGCACCGCGCGGGCTGAATGTCTGCTCTTCGCGCGAAATGTGCGGCTAGTGGCCGCAGTAACACGACGCGTCAGTCGACGTTGCGCACACCGTCGTTGACGACGCGACCGGCAACCCGAACCCAACCCTGCGCGCTCCAGGTGGTTTCGAGCACCGACCCGTTTCCCTGGGTGATGGTCAGGTCGCGGCTGAGGTAGTCGGTTATCCGCACGGCGGCCGATCCGGTCGCTTCGTCCTCCGGCACGCCCAGGTTGTCGCAGAATACCCGTGCCCGTAGCGCACCCGAAGACTCGTCGGTCCACGCCCACAGGTAGTGCGACACATCGTCGGAGAAGTCGGTCACATCCGCGGTGGCCAACTCGTCGACTGAGCCCAGATCATGAATGGCGAACTCCGGAGCCCATTCCGCGCGGGCGCTGATGGCGGTGAGGTCGTCGTCGTAGCTCACCTGCACAATTCCGGCCGGCACTTGCAGGGTGCGGATCGGCTTACCGATAGTCCGCAACCACCATGACGCCCCGACCGTCGGGTGCCCGGCGAACGCCAACTCGGTGAGCGGGGTGTAGATACGAGCGTGCGCAGTGGCAGAGCCTGGATCGGGCAAATCGACGAAAACCGTTTCACTGTAACCCAATTGAGTTGCCAAACGTTGACGCTGATCCGGCGCAACGGTCGCGGCGTCGACCACACCGAGCGGGTTACCGAAATTTCCGGCGGCGTCGGTGAAAACGCGCAACACCGTGACGTCGATGCTCATCAAGTCGACTGTACGGCGTCGTGTCGACGCGGTGATCAGGTGGCGCTGCGCTCGTCTGACCCCATGGCACTCAACACGGCGACGCGGGTATCCACCGGCCCGGAGAGGGAGTCCGCGCCCCCGCCGGTGCGCAGTAGTTCGCGCAGCGCGGTTTGGTCGTATTTGGCCGGCTCGGTGCTATCGATGAAGCGCTCGACGACCTCGATGAAACGATCGGGATCGTCATGGAACGGGAAGTGCCCGGAGCGCTCGAAAATCTCCAATCGGGAGCCCGGCATCGCGGCGTGAGCCATCCGGGCATGGCTGACAGGAACCACCACATCCTGCGTGCCCCAAATGATTTGCACTGGAACAGAACTCGTCAAATAACATCGGTCCAGCATCGTGACGCTCTGGCCGCGCCAGTCCACCACAGCGCGCAACGTCCGGGTGAACGCCGACGAGGCCATCGGCTCCGGCAAGTCGGCCAGCACCCGTAGCACATCGGGCAGGTCGTGGCCGACTGCGGTCGATCCCAACACCATCCCGGCTGCGCGCCCGAAGAGCTGCAACGCCGGCAACACCAACGGCAGCCGCAGCAGCGCCAGCGCCTCGCTGCCCAGCGGTAAGGAGGCCAGCCGCAACGCGATGTTGACGTCCTTCGTCACACCGCCGGCGCCGACCAGGACCAAACGCTCGACCAGTTGCGGGAATTGGTAGGCGAACTGCATCGCCACACCGCCGCCCAACGAATGACCGACTACCGTGACCCGTTCGATGTCGAGGACCGAAAGCAGGTCACGCATTCCGTTGGCGTACGCCGCGATCGAGTAGTCGGCACGCGGCTTGTCCGACTGCCCATGGCCCAGCAGGTCGACGGCGATGACGGTAAACCGTTGGGCGAGCTTGGCTTGAACGGTCTCCCAGGTGGTGGAGTTGTCACCAATCCCGTGGATCAGCAGGATCACTGGGCCCGAGCCGGCGATCCGGAAAGCGCGCCGGTAGCCGTGGACCGTGCGGAACTGCAGCGAAGGCGTAACCTCCCGCACCGGGCGCAGATTGGGCTTCCGCTGGGTCATCTCGCCAACCTCGTTGTCGGGCCCGGGCAGGGGCGGTCACGTCGGATCGTCGTCGTCGAACTTCTTCTCTGCCTGCTGCGCCAGGAATCGCTCGAACTCAGCGCCCAATTCGTCGCCGCTCGGCAGATCTTCATCCCGCTTCAGCAGCGACCGATTCTCCTGCGCAGCAATGAAGGCATCGTACTGGCGCTCCAGCGCAGCCACCACTTGAGCGACCTCCGAGCTGGCCTCGACCTGCTCATCGACCTTGTCCCTGATCTCGGCTGCCGCCTCGGTCAACGCCTTGAGCGGCAGCTCCAGCGAACCCGTCTTGGCCAGCTGCTCCAGCAAGGCCTGCGCGGCGGCCGGATAGTCCGTCTGCGCCAAGTAGTGCGGGACATGGACGGTGAAGCCGACGACCTCGTGCCCGTGCTGAGCCATCCGGTATTCCAACAGGTTCGACGCGCTACCGGGAACCTGCACCTCGGAGATCCACGGCGTGAAGTCGGCGATCAGCTCGCGATTGTTGGAGTGCGCGGTCAGCGTGATCGGCCGGGTGTGCGGCACCGCCATCGGGATCGTGCCCAGGCCGATGGTCTGCCGGACGCCCAGACGCTCGCCCAGCAACCGCACCGCGGTGATGAACCGCTCCCACTTCAGGTCCGGCTCCATGCCGGCCAGCAGCAGAAAAGGCGTCCCGACGCTGTCATGCAGGGCGTAGAGGCTGAGCTCGGGATCGTCATAGTGGGTGAAATGGTCGGTCTTGAACGTCATCAGGGGCCGCCGCGACCGGTAGTCGAGCAGCTCGTCGATCGCAAAGGAGGCCACCAGCTCGGTGTCCAAGGTGTCCTTGAGGTGGCCGGCGGCCAGCCGGATCGCGTGACCGGCGTCCGAAAAGCCCTCCAGGGCGTGCACCAAGACCGGGCCACGCCCGTCTGTCGACGACAACTGCGGCGCCGGGAACTCGAGCTCGTACATGCCGTTGTGCTCAGGCTGGTAACGCGACTCCCGCTCGGGGTAGTCGGGGGGCTGGTCGGGGCCCATCGCTGTTGCCTCCTTGCCACGGCGCGGTATGCCGCCCCGTACAGATAGTGTCCCTCAGATCGCCGGGACGCGGGCATCGGACCCGCTCGGGACCGTCCTGCTATGTGCTGCAAAACGCGGCCGGAGGTGACCGCATTCCAGCGGGATACCCGTTTCGCGCGGCGCCGAATTTGCCGGTGCGACGCCTGTGCGGCGTCGCCTCAGGTGCACCCGATCGGGCATGATCGACGGCGATGCGCATTCTGGCGGCAACACTGGGGGCAACCGTCGGCCTGACGATGGTGCTGGCGGGCTGCGGCCATCAGGCCCGATCTGCACCGGTCACCAGCACATCCCAACAAGCCGTCGTTGACGCCGCGAACCGGGTCAACGCGGCGCCGGTGGAGCCCGATCCGCGGGTAGGCGCGGTTTTCTTGGCCGGCAGTGACCTGCACGCGTGTACCGGTTCGGTGCTGCACTCGAGGGCAGGCGATCTGATGCTGACCGCTGCGCATTGCCTGGGCGGGGGCAACGGGGCGACTTTTGTTCCCGGTTTCACCCGCACAGCCGCACCCGATGAGTTGTGGACGGTGGATGCCATCTATCTGGATCCGCGCTGGATAGCCAACAAGGATCCGCTGGCCGACTATGCGATCGCGCGGGTGAGCCGCCCCGACGGCGGGTCGATCGAGGGCCAGGTCGGTTCGGCGCTGGCACTGGGTGCCGCACCGGCGCGGGGGAGCCGGGTCGGTGTGGTCGCCTATCCCTCGGGCGTGGGCGGCATGCCCATCGGCTGTCAGGCCAGCACCGGGCTCAGCGACAGCGGCTACCCGGAGTTGCCGTGCGCGGGCCTGGTCGACGGCACCAGCGGCGCGCCGTGGATCAGCGGTTCGACGGTCACCGGGGTGATCGGGGGACTGCACGGCGGCGGCTGCGCGGAGAACCTGTCCTACTCGTCGCCGTTCGACCAGCACATCACCGAGCTGCTCGCGCGTGCCGAGGCAGGTGGCCCGGGCGACGGACCGCCCGGCGCGTACGACGACGAATGCTAGATGCGTGCTAGTTGTCGAACAGGCTGAGCGCGCGCACCTTGTTCATCACGTCCAGCGCGGCGACCTTGTAGGCCTCGGAGAACGTCGGGTAGTTGAACACCGCGTCGACCAGATACCGGACCGTGCCCTCGCAACCCATGACCGCCTGGCCGATGTGCACCATCTCGGTGGCGTTGCTGCCGAAGATGTGCACGCCCAGCAGCTTGAGGTCGTCGGTGGAGACCAGCAGCTTGAGCATCCCGTAGGAGTCTCCGGCGATCTGGCCGCGGGCCAACTCGCGGTATCGCGACACCCCGACTTCGTAGGGCACGGATTGCTTGGTCAGCTCCACTTCGGTGGCGCCGACGTAGGAGATCTCCGGGATCGAGTAAATGCCGATCGGCTGTAGCGCGGTCAGCCCGTGCACCGGCTCGCCGAACGCGTGGCAGGCCGCTACCCGGCCCTGATCCATCGAGGTCGACGCCAGGGCGGGGAAGCCGATGACATCGCCGACGGCGTAGATGTGGTCGACCTTGGTCTGGAACGCCTCGTCGACGAAGATGCGTCCGCGTGCGTCGGCTTCCAGACCGGCTTTCTCCAGGTCGAGGTTTTCGGTCTGGCCCTGGCGGCCCGCGGAGTACATCACCGTTTCGGCGGCGATCTTCTTGCCGCTGGCCAGGCTGGTGACGGTGCCCGCCGACCCGACCTGCACACCGGTCACCTCTTCGCCGAAGCGGAACGTGACCGCCAGGTCGCGCAGATGGAAACGCAATGCCTCGATGATCTCGGGGTCGCAGAAGTCCAGCATGTCCTGCCGCTTCTCGACGATGGTGACCTTGGTGCCGAGCGCGGCGAACATCGACGCGTATTCGACGCCGATCACGCCCGCGCCGACCACCACCATCGACGTCGGGATCGACTTGAGGTCGAGGATCCCGTCGGAGTCCAGCACCCGCTGCTCGTCGAATTCCACGCCCTCCGGGCGGGCGGGTTTGGTGCCGGTCGCGATGACGATGTGTTCGCCGCTGACCGTAGTGCGTTCACCGCGGGCGCGGTCCTCGACGAGGAGGGTGTGCTCGTCCTTGAAGCGACCCTCGCCGGGGATCAGGTCGACCCGGTTGCGCATCAACTGGTTGCGCACCACATCGGCCTGCTTGCCGATCACATGGCTGGTTCGTGACAGCAGGTCCGCCGGGGTGATCTTGTCCTTGACGCGGTAGCTGGCGCCGTAGAGCTCACGCTGGTTCATTCCGGTCAGGTAGACGACGGCCTCGCGCAGCGTCTTCGACGGGATCGTGCCGGTGTTGACGCAGACCCCGCCGAGCATCGGCCGCTGCTCGATGACGGCCACCGATTTGCCCAGCTTGGCGGCCGCGATCGCGGCCTTCTGGCCGCCCGGGCCTGAGCCGATGACGACCATGTCGTACTCGAGTATCGAACCCATGAGGAAACATCTACGCCGGTTCCGCGCCGCGCGCACGCCGAGGCAGGCGACATGCGTGTGAACAATGCGTAAGGCGGTCAGCGAGTTATCCCCAGCCCGGGGTTGGTTCACAGCGCACCGGTCGCGGCGTCTGCGCTGCCGACAGGCTGACGGTGCCGGTTGCCAGCGTCTGTGCCATGACCAAGCAACAACGCGACTTTGAACTCAATCGCCCCGGCGCGGTGATCGCCGCGCTGCCCGCCGTGTTGGGCTTCGTACCGGAGAAGTCGCTGGTGTTGTTGGCGATCGACGGCGGCGAAATGGGGTCGGTGATGCGAGTCGACCTCTCCGACGGAATCGCTGACCAGATCGGACATCTCGCGGAGGTCGCTGCGGCCGCCGGGCCCGAGGCGGCCATCGCCGTGATCGTCGACGCCGACGGAGCGAACTGCCCGATGTGCAACGAGGAGTACCGGTGCCTGTGCGCGGCGCTCACCGCGGAGCTATCACAGCACGACATCGTGCTGTGGGCCGTGCACGTGGTGGACCGGGTGGCCGCCGGCGGCCGCTGGCACTGCGTGGACGGCTGCGGCGCGGGCGGTTTCGTCGACGACCCCGGCGCGTCACCGCTGGCGGTAGCGGCAGTGCTCGACGGTCGTCGGCTCTACGCGCGGCGCGCCGACCTGCAGGCGGTCATCGCCGTCGACGACCGCGCCGACAGCGCATCGCTGACCGAGCTGATTACCGAACGCTCCGGATCGCGGGACGACGCACACCGCGCTGACCCGACGTCCTGCGTGCGCCGCGACGTCGAGGACGCCATGGCCGCGGCGGCTCGGGTCGGCGACGGACAACAGCTTTACGACGGCGAGCTGGCCGCCTTGGCGTGCGCGTTGGCCGACGTGCAGGTCCGAGACACGTTGTATGCCCTGGCGGTCGGCCAGAACGCCGGGGAAGCCGAGTCGCTGTGGGCGCTGCTGTCGCGCCGCCTGCCCGGCCCGTGGCGGGTCGAGGCGCTGGTGTTGCTCGCGTTCAGTGCCTACGTCCGCGGCGACGGGCCGCTTGCCGGGGTGTCGCTGGAGGCCGCGCTGCGATGCGAACCCGGTCACCGGATGGCGGGCATGCTCGATACTGCATTGCAGTCGGGCCTGCGGCCAGAACACATTCGCGAACTCGCGGTCACCGGGTACCGGCTGGCCCAGCAGCTAGGTGTGCGCTTACCGCCGCGCCGAACGTTCGGCCGGCGCGCTGTCTGATCGGGGTGGTCAGACCTTTTCGACCTTGACGGCGTGGGCCATCTCATGCGGCAGGCTCACGTTCTCGTGGCCCGGTATCACGATCGTCACGCCGCCTGCCGGGTTGGTTTCGACGGTCACTCGGGCGTTGGGCACGACGCCGGCGTCCTTGAGGCGGGTGATCAGGTCGATATCGCCCTGCACGTGTTCGGCGAGCTGACGCACCACGACGGCGACGGGTGATCCGGCCGGCAACTCGGTCAGCCGCACCAGGTTGGCATCCTCGCCGCCGAACTCCTCGCCGACACCGAGGTCCAACAGCCCGGGAATCGGGTTGCCGAACGGCGACGTCGTCGGATTGTTGAGCACCTGCACGAGCCGACGCTCGACGTCGTCGCTCATCACGTGCTCCCAGCGACACGCCTCGGCGTGCACTTCCTCCCACGGCAACCCGATGACATCGACCAGCAGCCGCTCGGCCAGCCGGTGCTTGCGCATCACGGAAACGGCCAACGCCCGACCCTTGTCGGTCAGCTCCAGGTGGCGGTCACCGGCCACGTGCAACAACCCGTCGCGTTCCATTCGCGACACAGTCTGGCTGACCGTGGGCCCGCTCTGGTCGAGCCGTTCGGCGATCCGGGCACGCAGCGGCGTCACGCCCTCTTCTTCGAGGTCGTAAATGGTCCGCAGGTACATCTCGGTGGTATCAACCAGGTCGTTCATTCCGCACCCTCCATTGCCGCTGAGTCTACTTGCCCAGCTGCGCGAATGGTTCGCCAACACTCCAGCGCAGCAGGAGGCCCGCCACCTGCGTGGCGCGCCTCCTGTGCGTGTTGATGCGGGTGGTCAGCTGGCGTAAGACCGCAGCCGATCGGCGCGCTCGCCGTTGCGAAGCTTGGCCATCACCTCGCGCTCGATTTGGCGAACCCGCTCGCGGGACAGACCGAACAGCTTGCCGATCTGGTCGAGGGTGCGGGGCTGCCCGTCATCGAGTCCGAAGCGCAACCGGATCACCTGATGCTCACGCTCGTCGAGGGTGGCGAGCACGGTGCGGATGTCGGTGTGCAGCAGCTCGGAGATCACTGCGTTCTCCGCAGACATCGCTTCGGCGTCCTCGATGAAATCGCCCAACGGCGCTTCCTCTTCAGAGCCCACCGGCATGTCGAGGCTAACCGGGTCCCGGCTGTGCTCCAGCAGGTCGTTGATCTTCTCGACCGGAATGCCCGACTCGGCGGCCAGCTCATCGTCGGTGGCTTCGCGGCCGAGGTTCTGGTGCATCTCGCGCTTGATTCGGGCCAGCTTGTTCACCTGCTCGACCAAGTGCACCGGCAGCCGGATGGTGCGGCTCTGGTCGGCCATACCCCGGGTGATCGCCTGCCGGATCCACCAGGTCGCGTAGGTGGAGAACTTGAATCCCTTTGTGTAGTCGAACTTTTCCATCGCGCGGATCAGACCCAGGTTGCCCTCCTGGATGAGGTCCAGCAGCGGCATCCCACGGCCCGTGTAGCGCTTGGCCAGCGACACCACCAACCGCAGGTTGGCTTCCAACAGGTGGCTGCGTGCCGCCTCGCCATCGCGGACGACGATTGCGAGATCGCGTTTGCGGTTCTCGCCGAGGCGTTTGCGGGTGGTGAGCAGGTGCTGGGCGTACAGGCCGGCTTCGATGCGTTTGGCAAGCTCGACTTCGTCGGCAGCGGTGAGCAATGCCGTTTTACCGATGCCGTTCAGATACACCCGCACCAGGTCCGCGGCTGGGCTCTGAGCATCCAGATCGCTATCAACCCGGCGTGTGGTGGCATTTGCCATGGCGGCCTCCCGATCGGCGTCAACTGTCATGGGGTACAACGACGAACTTGGGTGAGTAGTTCCCGCCGTGTGGCCATCTCACACCCGTTGACGTGCGCGAATGTCCGCTCGCCCTGAGAATGTGCTGAGAAGCCGGTGCAGCCGTGGGTTATTCGGAACGGTCGGTTTCCGCGCGACCCGATTCCGGTTGTGGCGCTGGGGGACTGTAGCGCTGGAGGGCCGGGCGTTCGGCGGTGGGGAACAGCGGTGTGCGGCGGGTGGGCGCATCGAATCGACGGGGTTCGTCGGCGCGGCGCGGCGGGCGGTCGTTGGCGATCAGCACCGCCATCCAGGGCAGCGGGATCGACGCTGCGACGATCAGCAGTGAGACAAGACCGTTGTGCCACATGCCGTACGCGAGGGCGGCCAAGATCAGCGCCGGAATCCGGAAGGACATCAGGGTCAGATATTTACGCACCCGCTGGCGGTGCTGTTCCTCGTATCCGGGTGCGGCGGCGGTGATGAGGATCGGTCGACCATCGTCGTCGAAACCCAGCTCATGGCTGCGCCTCATTTCTCCACTGTTGCACAGTTTGGCCCACGGTGGAGGACCCGGTTCCGGCACAATGTGAGGCATGGAGACCCAGACGATCGAGCGCACCGACAGCGACGAACGCGTCGACGACGGGACCGACAACGACACTCCGAAATACTTCCACTACGTCAAGAAGGACAAGATCGCGGAGAGCGCAGTGATGGGCACGCATGTCGTGGCGCTGTGTGGCGAGGTCTTCCCAGTCACGAAAGCGGCCAAGCCGGGCTCGCCGGTATGCCCGGACTGCAAGCGGATTTACGAGACGCTCAAGAAGAGCTGACGCGATCGGCGCTGACGTGGGGTGGTTCGTCCGCGGCGCCGTCGTCCGCGTCGTCGCCGCCGGTCCGTGATATCAGCCATCGCCGCAGCCGGTGGGCGTGGGTGCGCGGGGCGGGCCACTCTTCCTGGATGGCGGCGTTGAACTCCGCACCCAGCATGATGGAGAAGCCGGCGAAGAAGGCGAACAGCAGAAAGGCGATCGGGGTGGCCAGTGCGCCGTAGGTGTAGCCGGTGCCGGTGATCCACCACAGGTAAATGCGCAGTCCCAGCGTCGCGATCACGAAGGCCACGCTGGCCAGTGCCGCACCGAAGATCAGCCGATGCGACGGCAACGGTTCGGGCAAGGCCACCCGGTACAGGATCACCACGGTGACGATCAGCCCGGTGAGCAATGCCGGGTAATAGCCGTAGGCCAGCACATCTTGCAGACCGTCGGGGATTAATTGGGCGAGCTTGCGCGGGCCGCGCACCATCAGCGGAGCGGTGACGATCGTGAAGACCAGCATCACCACGTAGAGCAGCAGCGCGAACAGCCGTTGGCGCACCGGATGGCGCAGCGGGGTCTGATCGTGGGCCTCGACCACCGAATCGACGAACGCGGAAATTGCCGACGACCCCGCCCACAGCGAGATCAAAAAACCCAGGGACACCACTTCGCCGCGAGCGCCCCGGTCGATGTCGCGGATGGTCGGCTCGATGATCTCGTGGACCACGCTGGGGGAGAAGATCTTGTTCGACATCGACACCAGGCGTTGTTCGATGACGGCCATGGTGTCCGGCCCGAACAGTGGGGCCACGTACGCGAGGCTCCCGAGCATCCCCAACAACAGGGGCGGCAGGGACAGCGCCGACCAGAACGCCGCTTGCGCTGACTCGGAGAAGATCGAGTCGTCCCAACTTTTCGACAGCGCCCGCCGAGTGATGCGCCAAATGTGGTGGCGCGACGGCTTCACTACGGGGTCGCTCATGACCAGCGCCAGCGACGATGCAGAGCGAAGCGATGAGGAGGAGCGGCGCCCATCATTACTGCAGGATTCCTGACGAATCGCCCTGCCGCCAGGATTGCAGGTGGCGAGTCGTGTCTAAGACGCCAGCGGGGCTGCGTTGACTTCAAGCACGGCGGACAGCTCGATCAGCTTCGCCTGGTGCTCGTTGGCGTGGTGCTGGCAAAACAGAAGTTCGCCACCGGAGGGCAGCTTGGCGCGCACACGTGCAGCAGCGCTGCACCGATCGCACCGATCAGCCTTGGTCAACTCGGGAGGGGTCAAAGTCGCAATCATGGCTTCTCCGTTCTCGCATATTCACTGTCTCAGATGACAACGCATTTGACCGTCTGCACCGCGTGTTTACCCGCTGTGTCGTTTCTCACGCCTGCTCCTTTGGCGCTCCGGGCAGGATGGCGGTATGAGCGACCCTGCGCCGGTGCTGGTACACCTGTGTCCCACCGACGACTGGTCAGCTGCCGCGGCCCGTGGCGAGCTACGACCCGAGTCACTTGCCAGCGTCGGGTTCGTCCATTTGTCGACACCGAAGCAAGTGCATCTACCGGCCAACCGGCTTTTTCGGGGCCGCGAAGACCTGGTGTTGCTGCACATCGATCCGGCCCGTCTGGGCGCACCCATTCGTTGGGAACTGGGAGTAGCAACGGATCCGGAGTCGATGCTGTTCCCGCATCTGTACGGCGCCTTGCCCGTTGACGCTGTGACGAATGTCACTAGCTATCTGCCATCGGCTGACGGCACCTTCCCGGCCATCGGGGGATCAGTAGACGCGTAGGCGTCGGCCTCGATCTCCACCAACAGCTCGGGCGCGATGAGCGCGGAAACCTCGACCATGGTGGCCGCGGGGCGGATCTCGCCGAAAACGTCGGCGTGCGCCGCCGCGACCTCGCGCCAACGGGAAATGTCCGTTACGTAGATGCGGGTGCGGACCACGTCGCTGAGTGTCGCACCCGCCTCGTGCAGGGCGATCTCGATGCG
>DASQRI010000051.1:0-5716 GCA_035642975.1 Mycobacterium sp. | reverse complement strand
GCGGCGCCACGGCCGCTCCCGAGGTCGGCGGCTCCGGCAATCTGTTCGGCAACATGGGTCTTGCCGGTGCGGCCGGGGGCGCCGTCGGTAGCACCACCGCGTCGGGCCGCGGGGATCAGCGGACCAGGGTGACGCCGCCGCCGAACCCGAAGCCAACGAAGCAGCCACCGAACGAGGCGGTGACCGAGATCGCCACCGAATTGCGCGAGCTTGCCACCCGGGCGCAATCCCTGCTCACCAAGCTGGCCGACTCCGGGCTGATGACCGCCGAGGAGGTCACCGAACAGAAACGACGCTTCCTAGGATGACGTTGTGAATCCGGCGGGCTATGGGCTGCTGCTGCTTTGCGGACCGCTCGCGGCCGTGGCAGCGGTCTGGCTGGCCGACCGGATCGCCGTGCCCTATCCCGTCCTGCTGGTAGCTGTCGGCGCGGGGCTGGCCTGGTTGCCCGGGGTCAGCGTGCCGCATTTGGCGCCCGATGTGGTGTTCTACGTGTTTCTGCCGCCGCTGCTGTATTACGCGGCGTATTTCATAGCGCCAGATGACCTTCGCGCCAACGCCCGCCCGATCGGTCTGCTCTCGGTGGGGCTGGTGATCGTCACCGCAGCCGCGGTCGCCGCGGTGTTGGTGGGCGTCGCGCATGTGCCGGCAGTAGTTGCGTTGGTGGCCGGAGTGGTTGTGGCGCCGACGGATGCGGTTGCGGCCACGTCGGTTTTCAAACGGCTGGACGTGCCGGAACGGCTTGCCACAATCGTCGAGGGCGAGGGTCTCACCAACGACGGCACCGCGTTGGTGCTGTACACCGGCGCCGTCAGCGCCGCCCTGGTTGGGGCGGTGCGGCCCGGCCCGCTCGCGGTGACGCTCGTTGCCGCTCCGGTGGGCGGTGCTGCGCTGGGCCTCGCCGTCGGCTGGCTGAGCGTGGAGGTAAGGCGGCGAATCGACAACTCGTTGTTGGAGATCACCCTCTCGCTGGCCACGCCGTACCTCACCTACGTGCTCGCCGAGGCCGCCCATGTCTCCGGGGTGTTGGCCACGGTGACCGCAGGCGTGTACGTGGGTACGCATCTCAGCGCCATATTCGCCCCGGGCGCGCGATTACAGGCTTTCGCATTCCTCGACGTCTTGGTGTTCTTGCTGAACGCACTGCTATTCACCCTGGTTGGCATGGAATTGGTGCGCTCGGTGCACTGGGTGCCGGGCATGCCCCCGTTAGAGGGCGTGGCGGTGATCGCCGCGGTGGTTGCCGTGGTGATCGCGTCACGGCTGATGTGGATGCTGTCTGGGCCCGCCACCGCGCGACTATTCAGGCGCGCACGCGGCGAGCCGGTGTGGCGCGAACGTGTGGTCGTGGCGTGGGCCGGCATGCGCGGCGGTATCTCGCTGGCAGCGGCGCTGGCCATCCCGCTGACGCTGGCCGATGGAAAGCCTTTTCCCGACCGGGATTTGGTGATCATGGTGGCGGCCGCGGTGATCGTGGCAAGCCTGCTCATCCAAGGCACCAGCCTGCCTTGGCTGTTGCGGCGACTCCAGCTGAGGGCTGAGGACTTCGGAAGTGACGAGAACAAAGCCCGGCTCAAGGCGGCCCGTGCGGCGTTGGAGTGGCTGGACGACGACAGCCACGCCGACCCGGCCGACGAGGCCACCAAGTCTGCGCGTTCGCTGTACGAGGCCAAGGTGCGGCGCCTGCATCTCAGCCCGCCGAGCGACGCAGAGTCCGAAGACGCCCAGGAGATGCAACGGTATCGGGCGTTGCGGCTGAAATTGCTCGGCGTGGAGCGGTCCGTGGTGCTGGGGTTGAGGCGCGCCGGCCGTATCAACGCGACACTGCTACGCACCATCGAACGAGACCTCGATCTCGAGGAGGCGAGGATCAGCGGCTCCTGAGAGCCGGGTCCGAAAGCGTTGAATGTCAGCGCGTCACAGACGTGTCGCTTTCCCCTGCACGAGCCTCGGCTGAGCGAGCCTCGGCTGAGCGGGCCTGGGTGGCCTGCGCGATCCGAGATCCCACATCGTAGGCGACGATTTGGGCGGTCGCACCCGGGACCCGGCTGATAGCCGCGGCCATTTTGTCGGCGGTGCGGTCATGCAGCAGCCGGCCCACCATCGGCGCATACGTGCGACGCGGGAACAACACCGTCACCTTAGTGCCCGGATGGTCCGCGATCTCCTGCACGACCAACTCTTGTCCCGCCCGAGTCAGATGACGATCCGGGCATTCGATCATCCGCAACGGAGCCTCGCCCTCTAAGTGCTCCCAGCGCTGCCGTAGCCGGTCCGCGTGGCGCGCGTCGATCACGAAGTGCACTGCCTCCAGATTGTCGGCCTGCAACCCGCTTGCGTAGTGCAGTGCCTCGATCACCGCGAGGTCGAAGTGATCCACGAAAACGAACACCCGATGCTGCGGATGCTTGATCACGTCCTGACGTTCGGTGAGCTCCATCTCCAAAACGGAGTTCTCGGCGCGATATTGGCGGTTGAGCCGCATCAAGGCGAACACCAGGATCGGGAAGACCACGACGACAAGCCAGGCGCCTTCGGTGAACTTCGCGATCGCAAAGATCAACACCACGATCGTCGACAAGATCGCCGCGGACAGGTTGATCACCAACTTGCCTCGCCAGCCGGGCCCGCGATGGTTCAGCCAGTGTTTGGTCATGCCGTAACCGGCCATCGAGAATCCGGTGAACACCCCCATCGCAAACAGCGGCACCACCGCGTCCACCGAGCCGCCAGTGACAATCACCAGCGTCACCGCGAACGCGGTCAGCACGATGATGGCATTGGAAAACACCAGGCGGTGACCACGTTTCATCATCGGCCGCGTCAGGAAACTGTCCTCGGCGACAAAACTGGTCAGCGCCGGGAAACCGTTGAAGCTGGTGTTGGCGCCGAAGAACAAGATCGCCGCGCTCGCCGTCTGAAGAAGGATGTACATGATCTTGCCGATCAAGCCGTTCCCGAAGACCGCGCGGCCGACCTCGGACAGCATCGACGGATATTCTGCGACAAAGGGAGTGGCATGGGTGGCATGCACCAGGTAGATGACACCAACCAACAAGAACCCGAGGATGCAGGCCATTCGGGTGAGGACCCGACGCGCGTTGGGGCCTTGCGGCTTTTGAAAGACGTTGACCGCGTCGGCGATCGCCTCGACTCCGGTCAGCGACGTACCGCCGTTGGCGAACGCCCGCAACATGATCAGAACCGTCGCGCCCATGATCAGCCCGTTGCCCTGATGGACCGGCACCGCGCCGGCAATGTGCGCTGAATCGTATTGCGGCAAACTCCAGAAGATTTTGCGGACCACACCGGTCACGATCATCACCACGAGCATGATGATGAACGCGTACACAGGCACGGCGAAGATCCGGCCCGCCTCCTTCATCCCGCGCAAGTTCGCGTAAGAAATCAGCAGCAACGCGACGACGGTGATTACCAAGTGGTACGGGCCAAGTCGAGGTACCGCCGACACCACGGCGAACGTGCCAGATGCGCACTGCACCGCGACGGTGACCACATAGTCAATCAACAGTGCCGCCGACGAGATCTGCGCTATGCGTGGCCCGAAATTGGCCCGCGCGACCACATACGAACCGCCCCGCTGGGTATAGGCCATCACCACTTGGCGGTACGACCCGGTCACCAACGCCAAAATCAGCAAGATCACACCGGCGATCGGAAGCACCAGCACATACGCAGCCATTCCGGCGGCCGGCAGCAACTCGACCATGATCTGCTCGGGACCGTAGACCGTCGACGAAATCGCGTCAGGTGAAAGTGCTCCCAGCGCAACAGTATTCGACAAACTCTCGTGTTCCAGATGCTCGCTGATCAGCGGCTTTCCCAGAAAGAACCGCTTCCAAGCATCGGAAAAGGTCGACGGGACCCTCTGCTCGTCAGCCAACTCTGCCACCGTCACGTCCTTGCTCGCTTTTCAACGCCCCCAGAGCACACGATCGTGTACGTTAGCGGCTCTGCTCGCGATATCAGACATTCATGGACGGCTCCATCGCCGATTCTCAGCTAATCCATGATCGTCTGCCCAGGCGCAGCTTACCGATAACGCGCCCGGACTGCCGGGTCAAGACGGCCACCGACCAGGCCGACGTGCGGTTATCGCCGGGTGCTGTGGGCACGGTGCTCAGATCGCCGGGGTCGCGGCCCGCGCCGGTTCGGTGGACTCCAGTGGCTCATCGGGATGGTCATCGTCACCGACGCCCCGGAGCGCTCGGGTGACCCGAGAACCCACGTCGTAGGCCACGATCTGGGCGCTCGCACCGGGAATTCGGCTGATCACCCGCGCGATCTTGTCCGCGGTGCGGTCATGCAACAGCCGGCCCATCAGCGGCGAATACATCCGGCGGGGCAACAGCACCGTGACGGTGGTGTCGGGATGGTCGTGTTTGACCTGCTCAGTGAGTTCATGGGCGGCCCGGCTGAGCTGCCGGTCCAGGCACGCGACCGTCCGCAACTCGGTGTCGTAGCCGAAGTGCCGCCAACGCTGCTGCAACCGCGTGGCGTGAGCGTCGTCCAACACGAAGTGCACCGCAGTCAGATCGTCGGCGTGTAGTCCCTTGGCGTAGCGCATTGCCTCGACCTCGGCCAGATCAACCGAGTCGACAAGGACCAGAACCCGGTGACGTGGATGCTTGGTCAGGTCGGGGATCTCACCGCGCGACATCTCCAACACGGAGGCTTCGGCACGGTACTGCCGGTTGAGCCGCATCAACACCAGCACCAGTAGTGGGAACACCACCACGACCAGCCAGGCGCCCTCGGTGAACTTCGCGATCGCGAAAATGGCCACCACACTCGTCGACAAGATGCCTGCCGACAGATTGATCACCAGCTTGTACTGCCAGCCCGGCCCGCGATGGCTCAGATGGTGTTTGGTCATCCCGTAGCCGGCCATCGAGAATGCGGTGAACACGCCCATCGCGAACATCGGCACCAGGGCGTTGACCCCACCTCCGGTGGCGACCAAAAGCGCCACCGCGAGCACGGTCAGCAGGATGATGGCGTTGGAGAACACCAGCCGATGACCCCGCTTCATCAGCGGCCGCGGCAAGAAACTGTCCTCGGCAACAAAGTGCGTCAGCGCCGGAAAACCGTTGAAGCTGGTATTGGCACCGTTGTACAAGATCGCCGCGCTGGCCGCCTGCAGCATGAAGTACAAGACGTTGCCGATGACTCCGTGGCCGAAGACCGCCCGGCCGATCTCGGAGAGCATCGAAGGATAGCCGGCGGTATACGGAACGGAACGAGTGGCGTAGCCAAGCCAGGCCACACCGGCCAACAACAGCCCGAGAACCGTGGCCATGATGGTGAGCACCCGGCGCGCGTTAAGGCCTTCGGGCTTGTGAAACAGGTTGACGGTGTTGGAGATCGCTTCGACTCCGGTGAGCGACGAGCCGCCGTTAGCGAAGGCCCGCAGTATCACCAGGATGGTCGCGCCCATCACCAGCCCGTTCCCCTGATGCATCGGCACCGCGCCGTCGAGGTGGGCGGGGTCGTATGTCGGCAGACCCCCAAACACCTCACGCACAACCCCGACCACGATCATCAGCACGAGCATGGCGATGAACCAGTACGTCGGCACCGCAAACGTCCGGCCCGCCTCCCGCAACCCGCGCAGGTTCGCGTAACAGAAAATCAGCACCGCACCGACCGAGATTTCCAGGCTGTAGGGGCCCAGCGCGGGTATTGCCGACGCCAC
>DASQRI010000050.1:0-2847 GCA_035642975.1 Mycobacterium sp. | reverse complement strand
TTCACCGTGCCCGGCGAGCACGACTCGGTCGACGACGCGGGCCAGAAGTACCGAAGCGCGTTCGGCGCCGGAACCCGCGGCGACGGTTGGTATAGCTTCGACGTCGCCGGGGTGCACGTGATTGCGTTGGTCAACACGCTCAATTTGAAAAAGCTCGGGCACCTTGGTGTCGAACAGCTGGAGTTCGTTGCGAAAGATGTTACGGCGTTGCCCAACGACACCCCGATCATCGTGTTCAGCCACATTCCGCTGTTCGCCATGTACCCGGATTGGGGCTGGGCCACCGACGACGCCGCCCAGGCGCTGAGTTACCTGCGCCGGTTCTCATCGGTGACCTGCCTCAACGGCCATGTCCATCAGATCTTTTCCAAGACCGAAGGCAACGTGACGTTCTACAGCGGGACCACAACCGCCTACCCGCTACCTCACCCCGGCGATGGGCCGGCGCCGAAGCCGGTCACGTTGCCGGCTGGCAAATTGCACGACGCACTGGGCATCCGTGAGGTCAGCTATGTACGAGGTCAAGACGTTCTCGCGTTGAAAGAACGGACACTGCAATGAGTTTCGCCGGGGTCACCACCAGGATCGGTATCGCCGCGGCGGTGGCCATCAGCGGGATCAGCCACGCCTACCTCTATATCCACGGCTACCAGCACATTCCGACGATCGGCGCTGCCTTCGTTCTGCAGGCCAGCATCTTGTGCGCGCTCGCGTTGCTGATCCTGATCGGCGGTCCGGCGTGGCTTCAGTGGGCCGCCGCCATGGTCGCCGGCGGCGCACTGATCGCATTCGCGCTGTCGCGTACCGTCGGACTCTTCGGGTTCTTCGAACGAGGATGGCAGCCGGCGCCGTACGCGGCGGTCAGTGTGGTCGCTGAAGCGTTGGCCGTCGGGCTATGGGCTGCCCACCTGATCGGCTGGCGCCGGGCGGCCGACCACGTGTGACGGCCCCGACCCTTGTCGGGCCTTCCTGCTACTCTCGAACACATGTTCGATTACATGGCCACGGCTGTGGTGGAGCGGATGGGCGCGGCGGCGCGGGCAGAGAACCAAGCCGCGGGTGAGCGGCTCGCGGTCATCGGCGAGCTGGATGTTCTGCGCTTGCGCCAGGTTGGGGAGCGCGAGACGTGGTGCACGGACACCCAGGAGGCGGTGACGGCCGAGGTGGCTGCGGCGCTGGGGATCACGCAGGCGTTGGCGGCGAGCTACCTGGAGTATTCGCGGGCGATGCGGTTGCGGCTGCCGCGGGTCGGTGCGCTGTTGCGGGCCGGCGACATCGACTATCGAATGTTTCAGACGATTGTCTATCGCACTGATTTGATCACTGACCCCGAAGTGATCGCCGCCGTCGATACCCGACTTGCTGTGGTGATTCCGCGATGGCCGGCCCTGACGCAGGGTCGGCTGGCCGGATACGTGGACCGGATCGTGGCCCGCGCCGATCGTGATGCAGTGCGGCGTCGTCGCGAGCGCCAAGCCGATCGGGAATTCTCGATCTGGGACAATACCGACGGCCTCACCGAGGTGTTCGGTCGGCTGATCACCACCGATGCGCACGCGGTCGATGCGCGGCTAGACGCCTTGGCCGCCACCGTCTGTGCCGACGACCCGCGCACGCGCAACCAGCGCCGCGCCGATGCCATGGGAGCGCTGGCAGTCGGAGCCGACCGGTTGACCTGCCGCTGCGGGCAAGCGCACTGCCCGGCCGCGACGCGGACAGCACCGGGACCGGTGGTGATTCACGTAATCGCCGAAGAAGCCACCCTCGACGGCCGGGCGGCGACGCCGGGCTCGATGATCGGCAGTGGCGCCCTCATCCCGGCCGAGTTGGTAGCCGAACTCGCCCGTTCGGCCAAACTGCGGCCCCTGATCCATCCCGCTGACGCGCCGCCGGAGAGCGGATATCTGCCGTCGCAAGGATTAGCCGACTTCGTGCGTTGCCGTGATCTGACTTGCCGGTTCCCCGGGTGCGACAAGCCGGCGGCATGCTGCGATCTCGACCATACGATTCCTTATCGGGATGATGGCCGCACGCACGCTTCGAACCTGAAATGCCTTTGCCGCCTTCATCATCTGTTGAAAACGTTTTGGCATTGGCGCGATCAACAGCTACCCGACGGCACCCTGATCTGGACATCGCCGGCTGGGCAGACCTATGTCAGCACCCCGGGCAGTGCGCTGCTGTTTCCTGCGCTCTGCGCGCCGACAGGTGTCCTGCCGGAGCCCGATCCGGACCATGACCGACTGCGTTGCGCTGACCGGGCTGCGATGATGCCCAAGCGCCGACGCACCCGCGCCCAAAACCGCGCCAACTACATTGCCGCCGAACGCCGACACAACCAGCGGACACGTAGGGCCGTGGAAAGACCGCTCGAAGAATCGCGGATTATCGCGAACGATGAACCGCCGCCCTTCTAGGTGCCCGACGCTGACGCACTAAGGGGTCACCCGGGAAATTTCATTCTCTCAATGTGTGCAGGAGTCGGTTACCTGCGCATTCACGTTTCTCTGGTCTTCCAATAACTCGTGACCTACAGCCACCAGCTTTTTGTTGAGCGACCTGTACTTCTCGACGATTTCCTTGCGCGTGTTCGCGTCCGCGCTCGAAATTGCCAAGATCCTGTGCAGGATGAGTTCCACCAGAAAGAAGGTGATGAGCGCGCCCCCAGCGGCGACGAAGAGTGTCTGGTGGAACCCGGCGCCCACCGTTGCACTATTCCAAAGGGCGAGAACACCTAAGACGAGCGCGACCAGACCCGTTGCCCCACTCCACCGCATGCGGGTCGTCCGGGCCTGCGACTCGTCGTCCATCGCCTTCAGGAGGCCTCGTGTGCCTTCCAAAGATTGT
>DASQRI010000049.1:0-3240 GCA_035642975.1 Mycobacterium sp. | reverse complement strand
AGCCGCGGCTAAGTTGGCCGACCCCAAGGTGGTAGGCACAGCATCACGCGGCAGTCGGATCGGAGTGACGGCCGTGAAGAAGGGGTCGCGTCCGGTCGACCAGGGGTGGATGTAGGACGCGTAGATGCGCGGTGAGGTCGTGGTCGGCGGCACCGCTGGGCGCCGAGCCACTGATCGCTGTGCTTTAGAACCGGGCATTGCAGCTTTCTCTTTTGAGGGTTCCGTGAGCTGCGTTTTAGCCGCCGCGTGCCCGTAAACGGCGTGATCCAGCACCGCTCTCAGGTTGGTGAGGACATCGCTGCCCCTGCTTGACCTCCCGAAACAATGGTGGGCGCGGACGGTATCGAACCGCCGACCGCTGGTGTGTAAAGGCGTTTCGACAGGCTGGTAGATACCGCCGCCGGGTATCTGAACTGTGGAAAGACTTCACTGTAGTTCACTGGATTTATCTGTAACTGTGGGCAGATTGTGGGCACGGTGTGGGCAGAGGGGGCGGTTACACATAACCCACCCAACTCGCTCCGAAGGGAGGTGCAGCACCACTACCGAAGAATGTCTGACTACTACACCCTTATTCAACTCTCACAACGCGTCGAAGGGAATCCGCGGCCATGACCACCACCACCACACCCACCGCCGACCAGTTCCCGCTGCCCGCCGACCCTGTCCGTGTCGAGGAATGGGCACTGGGCCAGCCCAGGGCCGGACGGACTGCCGGGGGCCGTCCACCAGGAGCGACCCCTGCCAGTAATCGCGGGTTCAGGCGATCGACTTCCTGAACTTGATGGCCGCCTGGGCCGCCCTCACTGCGTCGGCGACATCCAGGACAGGTTCAACTCCGCCCGCGACCGTTCACGCGCTTGTGGCGAGTGCGGCTAGACCAGGCATATCTGCGTCTCTCCTTCTTGCGCTCCGGTCACTCTTCCGGATTGCGTTTGAACTGCCGGGCCCGCGACGCGGGCTGACTTATCACATCCTGGGTCTGGCCCGGTTATGAATCGCGCAATTCCGTGGCCTTCGGCGCCGCCGTGGTCGTTGGCTTACGTGTGCTCAGGCCGAGTGATTTGAGAGCGGCGGCGACTGTGACGCCCTTCAGTGAAAGATGGACTGGCTGTTTTGCTCGCGCGACGGGCAAGAGCACGTCGTGTGCAAGAAGCCGATCGAACTGCCCCGCGACCTGGCTAAGCGGGAGTCCGTTCACGGACACGTCGACTTTTTCCGTGAGACCCACTCGAGGCCCGGTATAGCTGCCGGGCTTCTCGTAGCATTCGCAGGTGCAGCGATCTTCGTCAATCAGATAAACGCAGCCACATCCCTGACCTTCTTCGCACTCAATGTGGCATCTGCTGTCACCGCAACTGGCCATAATCGGTCCTTCCCATATCACCGAAGCGCGGCGCGTTCGCGCGGCACTTAAAGAATCGCATCGGGCCAAGCTGACTTAGCCCGCCGCTCACCGGGCCTGTTGAACGCGCTGACGCGCGGCCAGATCTCCACCCAAGTAGCGGCGTCGCATGTTGGTGATGTGGGCCTGCGCTTCGTTGATGTCTCGTCGTAACGCCGCGGCGTCTAGCTGGGTACCGTGCTTCTCCAGCCAACTCATCTGGCTAATCATCTTCTCCCGCACAACGCACAAGGCCCGGATCAGTGCCTCCGCCTGTGCGGCGTCGCGTTCACCCAACACCGAGAGAGTGTCGCATTTGCCGGTGAAGAACGTGGGGCAATTGCCTACCTTTCTCAGAAAATCACACCCGACCCTCAGCAAAAGCTCACCAGCCGGTCAGCGTTTCTGCTCGTCCTCCCACATCGAGACCGGCCCCATAGCCGGCGTCTGAACAGTTATCGGCCCGCCCCTGTCTCTCCTCGGGGGCGGGCCGATTGCTTTAGGTTCGCGCGGTCATGCGCTCCAGCGCAGCGGCAGGCTGGGCAGCACGAACGACATGGTGGGGTTGTAGTTCTTCCGCGTTGAAAACGGCGTCGTGAAGCTGCGAGCCGTGGTCGGGGTCGCAATCCTCGCAGTGGTAGGGGCGACAGCGGCGGTTGTTGCTGCCGCCGTGGCTTTCTCGGCAGCTAGCGCATTCTGGCGGCGGCGGTTAGCAGACGCGATGCCAAATGCGCGCCGGGACCTCGAACCGCTGGCGAGCGATCGGAGCGCCGCGCTAAGCGAACCTCACAAACTAGCGCCGGTATCGAAACAAATACGGTGAACGCGATACCTACGAGCATGGCGGTCATTTCGTCCCACCTAACCGCGGCGATAGCTGCGCCGACGATTTCGTCGATTTCGATACGAGTCGGCCGCGAGCTTAGCTCAACATGAGAGCAACATGTGCAAATTCTGACAAATTTAAAGGTCAGGCGTCAGTCGTGCGCGACCGCGAAACCATCGACTCCGAACTCCGGCTGCTGGCTGCAGTACGCCGCTCAATCCGCGAGCACGGTGGCGAGCCGTCAAGTCGTCACGTCGACGAATTGCTCGACGAGCGCCTAGCGCACCGCGGCCGGGCCAGCGCCGCTCAGTGATCGCGTAGACGGCTACGCCGTCGCCGCGCCCCGGCTATTCACCAGAAATGGCGTCTGCGGCCGATCGGCCGGTCGCCGACGGACCCGAAATAGCGTCTGCGGCCGACCGGCCACCTGCTGACGGACCCGAAATGGCGTCTGCGGCCGACCGGCTGCCTTCCGACAGAATCGACCAGCAAGAGAATCGCCCCGATGATGAGCAGGATCCAGCCGAGCCAGACAGCAAGGGTCACCAGCACCAGCGGCATTGGGATGACCAGAGGAAGCAGATACCCGACAAGCAAGAGGATGACACCGGCGACAATCATTGTCGCTCCCTTCAAATTAACTGGTAAGGGGTGTACCCGCGCCCAGTGGAACTGCAAACGCTGACTCGTGACGCAGCCCATCCCACCGGGCCTTACGCTCCGCCAGCAGCGCAGACCAGAAACCGCTGTCAGCCATCAGCCGCCGCGGTTTTTTGTCATCTGCCGCACCGCAGCCAGCTTCGGCTTGGCGCCCGATGCGCTCTTACGTAACTGCCCCAGGATGTTCACCCGCGACGGTGGCCAGAATGCTTGCGCCGCAGGAAGACGATGCCCTGGTGTTCCCGGATTCGGCCGGCGGCTGGATGCGGGCCAGCAATGTGCGCCGCCGCTGGTGGGCCAAGGCCCTATCCGACGCCGGGTTGCCGACTGACTTCAAGTTGCATGAGCTCCGTCATACCGCGGCGTCGCT
>DASQRI010000048.1:0-2511 GCA_035642975.1 Mycobacterium sp. | reverse complement strand
TCGGCGACTATCGGCCGTTGCGGGCGCTCGACGCTGCGGTGCAGAGCTTTCAGCCCGACCAGTTGGTGATCGCCGAAGCCCGTGCATCGTGGCTGCGGCTCGGACTGATCGACAAAGCACGTGCGGCGTATCCAATCCCGATCGCCCACGTAATACCTCGGCGGCAGGCAGCGGACTTCGCCGCGGCGCCGACGCAGGCGACCTGACTCGACGTTGATGGGCCCCACACCGCAACTGCGCCAAGGCTTGTCGCAGCGACAGCTGATGATGATCGCCATCGGCGGAATCATCGGCGCCGGATTCTTCGTCGGATCGAGCGTTGTCATCGGTAAAGCCGGCCCCGCCGCATTCCTGACCTACGCGCTGTGCGGCGTGCTGATCATCTTGGTGATGCGGATGCTCGGCGAGATGGCCACCGCGAACCCCACGACGGGATCGTTCGCCGAGTACGCCCGGCAGGCCCTGGGCGGCTGGGCAGGTTTCTCGGTCGGCTGGCTGTACTGGTACTACTGGGTGATCGTCGTCGGTTTCGAAGCGGTCGCCGGGGCGAAAGTCATCACCTACTGGTTTCACGCACCACTGTGGTTGCTGTCGCTGACCTTGATGGTGTTGATGACGGCAACCAACCTGTTCTCGGTCGCATCGTATGGCGAATTCGAATTCTGGTTCGCCGGAATCAAAGTCGCGACCATTGTGATCTTCCTGATCCTCGGCACCATGTACGCACTCGGGCTGTGGCCGCACCGTCACGCGGACTTTTCCAACCTGCACGCTCATGGCGGGTTCTTTCCCAACGGCGCGCACGGGGTCTTCGCGGCCATCGTGGTGGTGATCTTTTCGATGGTCGGCGCGGAGGTCGCAACCATCGCCGCCGCGGAAACCCCGGATCCGGAGCGTGCGGTCCAGCGGGCCACGAATGCGGTGGCCGCCCGCATCGCGATTTTCTTTGTGGGCTCGGTCTTTTTGCTTGTGGTGATATTGCCGTGGAGCTCCGTGCAGGCCGGTTCGTCGCCGTATGTGGCCGCGTTGAAGCAGATGGGCATTCCCGGTGCCGATCACCTGATGAATGCGGTCGTGTTGACCGCGGTGCTGTCGTGTCTGAACTCGGGGCTCTACAGCGCTTCTCGGGTGCTGTTCGTGCTCGCCGGTCAGCGAGAGGCGCCGGCCCAGATGGTCAAAGTGAGCCGACGCGGGGTGCCCTACATCGCGATCGTGTGCTCGTCGGTGGTGGGTTTTCTCTGCGTGATCATGGCGGGCGTGTCCCCGAACACGGTGTTCCTGTTTCTGCTCAACTCGTCGGGCGCGATCGTGCTGATCGTCTACTTGTTGATCGCACTGTCGCAGATCGTTTTGCGCCTCAAAACGCCGCCGGAGAAGTTGCGGGTCAAGATGTGGTTCTTCCCGGCGCTGTCGGTCCTGACGGTGCTCGGGATCGTCGCGGTGCTGGTGCAAATGGCGTTCGACAACTCGGCCCGTGTCCAGTTCTGGCTAAGCCTGCTGTCCTGGGCCGTGGTGGTTGCGCTGTATTTTGTTGCCAGACGTGTTGGCGCTCAGCGCCGCCCGGCTGCCTAACTGGTTTTGGTCAGCAGAACCGCCTGCTCGAACGGGATCCTCGGGAAGACTCGCCGTCCCGCGCCGGTGACGTGGGGCGCCGCCTGTTCCTTGGTGACGGTCTGCGGGTTGCTGACGCCGAAGGTTTTGCCATGGCGTCGCATCCGGCCACTGCCGGCGGCATTGAGGTTCTTCAGCCAGTCGCGGTCCGGGCCGTAGCTCAACAGGATGGCGACGCCGGGCTTTCCGTCGACTTCGGCGTCGAACACATTCAACGGGGTGCGGTACTGCTTGCCGGAGCGCCGTCCGACGTGCTCGAGGATGCCGAACGATGGGGCCCAGCCGGCCCACATCCGCTGAATCGGGTTGGTGACGTGCCGGTTGAACCGGGCGAGCCGTTGCGGTAGTTGCATACCGCCATCCAACTCTCATCTCATGGCCTATCTCAAGCGGGCAGCATCCTGCGCGACAACCGGGCCAGCCGCGACGGGGCAGGATTCCAGGGCTGGTGGTCAGCGGCAGGCCAGGCGTAGCAGGGGGTCTGGCCGGACAGCAGCTGTCGGAGGCCCGGAGTGTTCAGCTCGCCTGCCGACCAGTCGTACAGGCTTTTCACTCGCGGCGTGATGACGCCGACGTCGAGCAGGTGGCCTAAGCCGTGTTCGAGCCGCGCGTAGGGCGTGATGTCGTCACCGAGCGGATAGCGGTTGGGCAGCACGCGCGAAAGCGACAAGAAGATGCCGGTCATGCCCAGCCGTGGGTCGCCGAGGAAGCGGCCGGTGGGAGCGAGCCAGCCCAGGGCCAGTCGCGGCGCGGCGATCATTGCGTGGGTGTAGAGCACCCGAACCAGCACCAGGTTGATGAAGAACCGCTCGATTCGACCCTCGCGCGTCGCCGCATTTTCGTTGTCGAGATAGGCGGCGACGACGCTCATGTTGTGCGCCCGATACCAGCGGGCAGCGT
>DASQRI010000047.1:0-3899 GCA_035642975.1 Mycobacterium sp. | reverse complement strand
CTCAAGGAGTTCGCCGGTGAGAACGTCCCGCAGGCCTGCGTGGCCATCGCCGAGCCGCGGCCACTGTTCGACCCGACGGCGCTGAAGACCACCGCGGTGCGGACGCCGAGCGGCTACCGCCTCGACGGAGTCAAGTCCCTGGTCCCGGCGGCGGCCAACGCCGAGTTGTTCGTCGTCGCGGCCCAACTCAACGGCAAGCCCGCGCTGTTCATCGTCGAGTCGTCGAGCAACGGGCTGACCGTCAAGCCCGACCCGAGCATGGGCATCCGGGCGGCGGCGCTGGGCCGGGTAGAACTCGACAACGTGTCGGTGCCGGTGAGCGCGCGGCTGGGCGAAGATGACGCCACCGACGCCGATTACTCCGAAGCCATCGCGCTGTCGCGGCTGGGCTGGGCCGCGCTGGCGGTCGGCACGTCGCACGCGGTGCTCGATTACGTCGTCCCGTATGTGAAGGAACGCGAGGCGTTCGGCGAACCGATCGCGCACCGGCAGTCGGTGGCGTTCATGTGCGCCAACATCGCCATCGAACTCGACGGGCTGCGGTTGATCACCTGGCGCGGCGCGGCGCGCGCCGAGCAAGGTCTCCCGTTCATCCGCGAGGCGGCGCTGGCCAAACGGATCGGCGCCGACAAGGGCATGCAGATCGGTCTTGACGGCGTGCAGCTGCTCGGCGGCCACGGCTTCACCAAGGAGCATCCCGTGGAGCGCTGGTACCGCGACCTGCGGGCCATCGCTATAGCTGAAGGCGTTGTCGTCATTTAAGTCCGTTACCTCAAACTGACAACGAAAGACCAATCATGGCAATCAATTTGGAACTTCCCCGCAAGATGCACGCGGTGATCGACAAGGCCCACCAGGGCGCCGCGGAAATGATGCGGCCGATCGCACGCAAGTACGACATCAAAGAGCACGCGTACCCGGTGGAGCTCGACACGTTGGCCGACCTTTTCGCGGGTGCCTCACAAGCCAACACGGACATGGCCGGCGCCGACGGCCTTAAGGCCAGCGAAAGCTCGGAAGAGAACCGCAACGGCGCCAACATGGCGGCGGCGCTACAAGCGCTGGAAGCCAGCTGGGGCGATGCGGCGATGCTGCTGTCGATTCCCTACCAGGGCCTGGGCAACGCGGCTGTCTCCGCGGTGGCCACCGACGAGCAACTGGAGCGGCTGGGCAAAGTCTGGGCGGCGATGGCGATCACCGAACCAGGTTTCGGGTCCGATTCGGCGGCAGTGTCCACCACCGCCAAGCTGGACGGCGACGAATACGTGATCAACGGCGAGAAGATCTTCGTCACCGCGGGCTCACGGGCCACCCACATCGTGGTATGGGCGACGCTGGACAAGTCCAAGGGCCGCTCGGCGATCAAGTCGTTCATCGTGCCGCGCGAGCACCCCGGCGTCACGGTCGAGCGGTTGGAGAACAAGCTCGGAATCAAGGGGTCCGACACCGCGGTCATCCGGTTCGACAACGCCCGCATCCCCAAAGACAACCTGCTGGGTAACCCCGAAATCGAGCCCGGCAAAGGGTTTTCCGGGGTCATGGAGACGTTCGACAACACCCGGCCGGTGGTGGCTGCCATGGCCGTCGGGATCGCCCGCGCCACACTGGAAGAGCTGCGCAAGATCCTGACCAACGCCGGCGTGGAGATCTCCTACGACAAGCCCGCACAGGTTCAGAGCGCCGCCGCGGCCGAATTCCTGCGGATGGAAGCCGATTGGGAGTCCAGCTACCAGCTGACCCTGCGTGCGGCGTGGCAGGCCGACAACAAGATCCCCAACTCCAAAGAGGCGTCGATGGCCAAGGCCAAGGCCGGCCGAGTGGGCAGCGATATCACCCTGAAGGCCGTCGAACTGGTTGGCACCATTGGGTATTCGGAGGAAACCCTGCTGGAGAAGTGGGCCCGCGACTCGAAGATCATGGACATCTTCGAAGGCACCCAGCAGATTCAGCAGCTGGTGGTCGCACGCCGCCTGCTGGGCCTATCGTCGTCCGAACTGAAGTAGCCGTCACGGCATCGTGTAGCCGCCGCTGACCGAGATCAGCTGACCGGTGACTTGGCGCGCCGCCAGCGGCGAGCTGAACCAGATCACCGCCCGTCCGATGTCCTCGGCGGTGGTCAGCCGTCGAAGTGGCGTGTCTTTCAACATGAAGTCGATCTGCTTCTCGTTGAAAACCGCATCCTGTCCGACCGCCCACAGGCTGGATGCGCCAATCGCTTCGGGTCCATCGGGGATCACCAGGCCCGGGCAGACCACGTTGGACCTGATCCCGTGGCGGCCGTGTTCGCGCGCCGTGCTGCGGGCAAACGCCACCATGGCCGCCTTGGACGCGCCGTAGACGCCCTGCCTGATCTGGCCGAACGCCGCGTCGCTGGCGATGAACACGATCGCGCCGCCGCCCTCCTTCATGGCGGGTATCGCGGCCTGGGTCGCGGCGATCGCCGAGAACAGGTTGATCTCGATGGTGCGCTGCCACTTGTCCCGGTCGGTATCGGTGGCGACGAATCCCGGAACGCTCCAGCCGGCGTTGTTCACCAGCACGTCCAGCCCACCCCATGCCGTCTGGGCGGCGCCGATCGCGGCTTCGGCCCCTTCGGGCTTGGTCAGGTCGGCGATCGCCACGTCGACTTCGGCGGCGCCTAATTCGTCGGCTTCGGCGCGGACCTTTTCAGCCTGCGGCGCATCGATGTCGTTGATCACGATGCGTGCACCTTCGGCGGCAAACGCGTGCACGATCCCACGTCCGATATTGGAGGCCCCTCCGGTGACGACGACCCGCGCCTCCGCCAACCCGAGATCCATATCGACTCCTCGCTTGTTCGCGTGGCGGCCCGCTGCGCGCGGCTCCGCCGCGCTTGCGACCGCCACGGCCGCGCTGGCGATCGCCACGGTTGCTTGTGACGGGCTACGAATTAGTTTAACCTAGATTAGAAATTTGCGGAACAATTGATGGGACCACATGTGAGCGCCGTCGAGTACGCGATCACCGACCGGATCGGGCGCATCACCCTGAACCGCCCCGAGAAAATGAACGCCATAACAACCGAACTGGCGCGCGAACTCGAGCACGTGCTGACCGAGCTGTCCCACGAACCGACGGTGAACGTGATCGTCATCCGTGGGGCGGGCCAAAACTTCTGCGCCGGAGGCGATGTCGCCGAGGTCGAACGCCTGAAATCCGCCGGCCCGGACACGTTGCGGACGCTGTTCGACGCGTTCCGCCGGGCCTGTGATGCCATCGCCGCCGTCGACGTCCCGGTGATCGCTGCGGTCGAGGGTGTCGCGATGGCCGGCGGCTTCGAGCTGATGCAGGCAGCCGACATCGTGATCGTCAGCGCCGACGCCAAGATCGCCGACAACCACATCAACTTCGGCATGATCCCCGGTGGCGGAAGCACGCAGCGGCTGCCCCGCTTGATCGGTCGTCAGCTCGCGCTCGGTCTGCTGCTCAGCGGTGACCGGCTGACTGGTCTGGATGCGGTGCGTCTTGGCTTGGCGTACCGCAGCTTTGCGCCGCAAGACTTCGACGAAGGTGTGAACCAATTCGTGGCGCAGCTTGCCGGCCGTGACCGCGTGGCGGTGACGACGATCAAGAAGCTCGTTCGCCAGCCTCGCGAACAACCGCTGTCACAAGGCCTCGACGGCGAGATCAGTGCCGTCGTCGCGCACATCACCAGGCACGGAGTCGACGAGTTCAGCCGGGTAGGGACCCCCTCATGACCACCACCAACGCCGCACCCGTGACATTGGACGTCGGCTCCGACGGCATCGCCCGGCTGCGCCTGAACCGGCCGGAAGCGTCCAACGGGCTCAACGTTGAGCTGCTGAAAGCGCTGCACGACACCATCCTCCGGTGCCATGCCGACGACGCCGTTCGGGTAGTGCTGCTCACCGGTGCGG
>DASQRI010000046.1:0-2241 GCA_035642975.1 Mycobacterium sp. | reverse complement strand
CCGGGGATCCGGAGCCGATGCCGCTGATCGAGAATGTCGCCTCGGCCCAGCATCATTCGACGCGCATAGCTCAGCCGCATGTGCGCCGCGGCTGGCTCGAGCACGGCCCGGGCGCGCCGGGGCGCGGCAGCGATCCGTACGTGGCGGTGTCGTGGGAAACGGCGGCCGATCTGCTGGCGGGTGAGCTGCGCCGGGTGTACGGGGAGTACGGGGCCGAGGCGGTGTACGGCGGGTCCTACGGGTGGGCCAGCGCCGGGCGGTTCCACCACGCGCAGAGTCAGGTGCACCGATTCCTGAACTGTCTCGGCGGGTATGTGCGGCACGTCAACACCTACAGCCTGGGCACCTCGGAGGTGCTGCTGCCGCATATCCTCGGCGACGTGTATTGGCTGACGTCCCATGGCACCGCGAAGTCGGTACTGGCCGAGCATGCCGAACTGGTGGTCGCCTTCGGCGGGCTCTCACCGAAGAACGCCGCGGTGACACCCGGGGGTGTGTCGCGCCATCACACCCGGGGCTGGATCGCGGCGGCGCGGGCGCGTGGCTGCCGGTTCGTCTCGGTTGGCCCGCTGCGCGACGACACCCCGGGCGAGGCGCAGGCGGACTGGATCGCGCCGCGCCCGGGCACCGATGCGGCGCTGATGCTGGCGCTGGCCCAGGTGCTCGATGCGGAGGGCCTGGCGGACCACGACTTCCTGGATCGGTACACGGTCGGTTTCGATCGGTTCGCCCGGTATGTGCGCGGCACCGACGACGGCGTGGTCAAGGATCCGGAGTGGGCCGCGGCGATCACGGGTGTACCGGCCGGCCGCATCCGGGGGCTGGCGCGGGAGATGGCCGCCGCGCGGACCTTCATCAGCGTGAGCTACTCGCTGCAGCGCGCCCGGTATGGCGAGCAGCCGGTGTGGCTGGGCGTGGTGCTCGCGGCGATGCTCGGCCAGATCGGGCTGCCCGGCGGCGGATTCGGCCACGGCTACGGATCGTCCGGGTACGTCGGCGAGCCGACCCGGCAGATGTCGGTGCCACATCTGCCGCAGGGCGACAATCCGGTGCAGACCTACATCCCGGTGGCCCGCATCGCCGATATGCTGCTCAATCCCGGTGCCGCCTACGAGTACAACGGTCAGCACCTGGTCTATCCGAACATAAGGCTGATCTACTGGTGCGGCGGCAACCCGTTCCATCACCATCAGGATCTGGCCCGGCTGCGCGAGGCGTTCGCGCGCCCGGAGACCATTGTCGTGCACGATGCGTTCTGGACGGCCACCGCGCGTCATGCCGACATCGTGCTGCCCGCGACCATGACGATCGAGCGCGACGATTACGGCGCGGGCCAGAACGACCGGAGGTTCTTCCCGATGCCCGCGCTGACCCGCCCGCACGGCCAGGCCCGCGACGATTACACGATCCTGGCGGATGTTGCCGAAAGGCTCGGTGTCGGTAAGGAATTCACCGAGGGCCGCACTGCCCTGGAGTGGCTGCGCCATCTGTACGACCAGTGGCGGGCCGCGCAGGGGGCAGGCGATATTCCGAGTTTCGACGAGTTCTGGGCGGGCGATGGGTTCGACCTTCCGGTGGCCGAGCCGGCCCAGGTGCTCTTCGCCGATTTCCGCGCCGATCCGGACCGTCACCCGCTGAGCACGCCGACCGGCAGGATCGAGATCTTCTCCGAGACCATCGACGGTTTCGGTTACGCCGACTGTCCGGGGCATCCGGTATGGCTCGAACCCGAGGAATGGCTCGGCGGCGCTGCGGCGCAACGGTTTCCGCTGCAGCTGGTCGCCAACCAGCCGCGCACCAAGCTTCACAGTCAGCTCGATGTCGGTGCGCACAGCCAATCGGCGAAGGTGACCGGGCGCGAACCGGTCCGGCTGCACCCGGACGAGGCCGCCGCGCGCGGCCTGCGGGACGGCGAAATCGTGCGCATCGTCAGCGATCGGGGCAGCTGCCTGGCCGGGTTGGTCGTCTCCGACGCGGTCGGTCCGGGTATCGCCCAGTTGTCCACCGGCGCGTGGTATGACCCGGATCCGGCGGATCCGAGCTTCTGCCGCCACGGCAATCCGAATGTGCTCACCGCCGATCGCCCGTCCTCGACCCTGAGCCAGGGCTGCACGGGTCAGCTGAGCCTGGTCCAGATCGAGCCGTACCGATATCCGCTGCCGGATCTGTCGGTCACCCGCCCACCCGCCACCGCATGACCGCGCCCCCGTAAGCGGATCTGGGTCGCTGAACCGGTGTGCG
>DASQRI010000045.1:0-2114 GCA_035642975.1 Mycobacterium sp. | reverse complement strand
CAGCATCGGGTGCTGACCCGGATGCTGGCCGACGAGCCCGGCCTGATGATCGAATTGGCGCACCAGCACTGGGGGGCCGCGGTGCAGCGGATGGCCGCCGCACTTCGGGTCATTTTCCCCGACGGGTTCGCCGCGCAAATCGGCGCGGACACCGTCGACGAGCTGGCCGACACCATCCTTCGTTACGCGGCGATGCTGTTGTTGTTGCCGGCCCGTCAGCCGATCGTTGACGACGAGGACATTCGCGCCTTTGCCACCGCGCACTTCCTGCCCAGCCTGCCGGCTGCGCTACGCGCCGTACCGGTCTGAACCGAGCGCGGCTCAGCGCGTGGGTGTTAGCGTCCGGTAATGCCGGAGACCCACCAGACGCGCGGCGCCTCGCCGCTGCGCGGGGGACTTTCGCAACGGCAGCTCAACATGATCGCGCTCGGGGGCGTGATCGGCGCCGGCTTGTTCGTGGGATCCGGCGTCATCATTGGCGAGACCGGCCCGGGTGCCTTCATCACCTACGCGGTCTGCGGGGTACTGGTCGTCCTGGTGATGCGGATGCTCGGCGAGATGGCCACCGCCAACCCGTCGACCGGTTCGTTCGCCGACTACGCCCGCCAGGCGTTGGGCGGCTGGGCGGGCTTCTCGGTGGGTTGGCTGTATTGGTACTTCTGGGTGGTGGTGGTCGGCTTCGAGGCCATCGCCGGCGGCGCGGTGCTGTCCTATTGGATCAACGCGCCGCTGTGGCTGCTGTCGCTGATCCTGATGGTGGCTATGACGGCAACCAACCTGTTCTCCGTGGCCGCATTCGGTGAGTTCGAATTCTGGTTCGCCGGAATCAAAGTCGCCGCGATCGTGATCTTTTTAGCGCTGGGCTCGCTGTTCGTTCTGGGCGCCTGGCCGCGGCACGGTATGGACTTCAGCAACCTCACCGCACACGGCGGGTTCTTCCCGCACGGTGTCGGCGCGGTCTTCGGTGCCGTCTCGGTCGTCATTTCCGCGATGGTCGGCGCCGAAGTGGCCACCATCGCCGCCGCCGAAACCGCGAATCCCGAACGCGCAGTTGCGCGGGCGACCAAATCGGTGGTCGTGCGAATCGTGACCTTCTACCTGGCATCGGTGTTCCTGTTGGCGGTGATCGTGCCGTGGAACGCCCAGAAACCGGGTACCTCGCCCTACGTTGCGGCGCTGCGAGAGATGGGGATTCCCGCCGCGGGTCACCTGATGAATGCGGTGGTGCTCACCGCGGTGTTGTCGTGTCTGAACTCGGGCCTCTATACCGCGTCGCGGATGCTGTTCGTGCTGGCCGCCCGGCACGAAGCTCCGGTGGAGTTGGTCAAAGTGGGACGACGCGGGGTGCCCTACGTCGCCATTCTGTGTTCGTCGGTGGTGGGCTTTTTGTGTGTCGTCATGGCGTGGGTCGCTCCCGGCGCCGTATTCGTCTTTCTGCTGAAATCATCGGGCGCCCTGGTGCTTTCGATCTACCTCCTGATCGCGATATCTCAGATCGTGCTGCGTCGCCGGACGCCGCTGATGCGGCTGCGCGTGAAGATGTGGTTCTTTCCGGGCCTGTCGGTGCTCACGTTGGTCGCGATTGTCGGCGTGCTGGTGCTGATGGCATTCGACCCGCGGGCCCGCCTCGAGTTGTGGCTGGGACTGCTGTCCTGGGCGGTGGTGTTGGCGCTGTACTTCGTGCCCAGGTGGTGGCACGGGCCGGCCAAGCCAGAGCCGGCAACGCCGCCGACCGGCAAGGCGACTCGGGTGCTGGTACTGGCCAACAAAAACGTTTCCGCGGGTGAGCTTTTCGATGTGGTGCGTCGTGTCGACGCCCGGCAGCGCGCCGACTACTTCATCTGTGTCCCGGTTAACCCGGTCGACACCGGGCAAGCCGAGCGCACCGGACCGGTGTTCGTGCTGGACGCCACGGTCAGAGCGGCCCACGAACGCCTTGATGCCATTCTGACCGCGATGCGCGACATCGGGCTGTCCGCCGCAGGGGAGCTCGGCGACTATCGGCCGTTGCGGGCGCTCGACGCGGCGGTGCACAGCTTTCAGCCCGACCAGCTGGTGATCGCCGAAGCCCGCGCATCGTGGCTGCGGCTCGGACTGATCGACAAAGCACGTGC
>DASQRI010000044.1:0-3633 GCA_035642975.1 Mycobacterium sp. | reverse complement strand
CGCACTGCCGTTCGCCTTGACGCTTTTCTGCGAGGACAGGTAGCCGGGCAGCTCGCTGGTCAGGAACGTTTCCCACTTGTAGGTCGAGCAACCGGACTTGCCGCAGGCCGGGTTGTACCAGTCGGTGTAGAAGCTGGACTGTCCACCGACCGGCATGATGATGGAGAGCCCCGATTGGTAGTACCACTCGAACGCGGGCGTGTTGATGTCCCAGCCGTTGTAGTCGTCCTGGGCACGCAGGCCGTCCAGCAGATAGACCGCGGGCGAGCCGTTCCCGCCACTCTGGAATTGGACCTTGATGTTGCGACCCATCGACGCCGACGGCACCTGCAGATATTCGACCGGAAGACCGGGCCGGGAGAACGCCCCCGCCGTCGCGGTTCCACCGATAAGGCCGATCAGGCCCGGTAGCACGGCGGCCGAAAAAGCGGCGACCGTCAGTCGCCGCACCCAACCACGCGTCTTTTCGCTCACGTCTGTCATAACCCGGAACCCCTTGTCGTAGGCGTGGTTGGCTACCGGAAACTTACCGTGTGGTAGTCCATATGTCGATCAAGACGCAAAGGTGTCTCGATTCGACATCGGGTGCCGTCACCTGCGCGGAGCCTGCCCCGCGCGGGCCCATCGGCGGTTTGTGGCAACTTTGCGCGGCACGTTGGGAGTGGCGCGCGGGCCGGCGTTCCCGGCGGAATCGGCCTGGTGAAGTCGCCGTTCGCGCGCCTCCGTGTCGACGTCGCAGGTCATTGCGCAGCCACACAATCTTGTCGACTCCCGTTCGCCCATCGTCATGGTGAGCGCGTAGGCTCACCCGGGGTATGAGCGACGAGACCACGCTGTCCCGGTCCTTCCGCCGCTCGCGAATCACCGCATTCGACGGTTTGTCACTCGCTGCGGCGCACGGGCATTGGACCGCGATTGAGGTGCAGATTTGGACACGGTAGTTGGGCTGTCGCTGACATCGACGTCGGTCGGCTGGGTCCTGGTGGAAGGCCGCGACGCCGACGGCAACATCGTCGATCATGACGACTTCGAGGTGCGCACCGGCGCTGGGCTGCAAGCCGTCAACACCTCCGAGCAGGCGAGTGCGGCGGTGCTGGACGCCCAGGCGGCTGCGACCAGCTTTGACCAGCGGCTTCACGTCGTTGGAGTGACCTGGAGCGACGACGCGGCGGCCGAGTCGGCGCTGCTTCTGGAGTCGCTGAATGACGCCGGGTTCGACAACATAGTGCCGGTGCGGTTGCACGAGGCTTGCGACATGTTGGCCCGGGCGATCGCCCCCGTTGTCGGCTATGACAAGGCCGCCGTGTGCGTGCTGGACGGCGAGTCGACGGTCGTGGTCATGGTCGATACCTGCGACGACGAGCCACAAACGGCCGTCAAGCAGCTGACCGGCGGACCCGGTCGTCTGGTCCAGTGGTTGACCGCGCTGTTCGAACGGAGTTCATGGCAACCCAGCGGCATCGTCGTCGTCGGCGACGGTGAGAATCTCGATGCGCTGTCGCGGCGACTCAAGAAGGCCGTACCCGTTCCGGTGATCACCCAGAGCGGTGCCGAGTTGGCCCTGGCACGCGGAGCCGCGCTGGCGTCCGTTCAGAACACCGAATTCACCGACGCCGAGATGGTCGAGACCATCAATAGCTGGCGAGCCGACCAGCCAGCCCCTCGACAGAACTCATATGCCGGTGCCCTGACGATGCTGGCCGCCGGTGCGGTGACGTTCGTGGCGTCGCTGTCGCTCGCGCTGGGCCCGCACCTGGTTCCCAACCGGGCCCATGAACCGGTCCATCCGATGGCGCACCGGGCAGCGTCTGCTCCTATCGTCCAGGCCCCGGCTCCGCCGCCGGCCGCGGTCGAGACGCCGGTTGCGCGGCCGGTGCCCAAGGCTGCCCCGACGCGGGAGCCAGTCCAGGCTCCGGCGCTAGCGCAGCCGGAGACTGTCGCCGACCAGCAGCCGGCGGCCGGATTGCCCGCCGCCGCACCGGTTCCACCCCCGCCGCCACCTCCGGTCGCTCCCGTGCCGCCGCCCCCGGATCCGAATCCACATCCGCTGCTGACCAAGCTGCTTGAGCGCCTGCATGGGCAGGCGCCCGATCAGCAGCCGCCGGCGCAAGGCCCGCCACCCAATCCCGGGCCGCCACCGCCGCCGTAGTCGCGACGTAGCTTGCCGCGTTAACCCCTGAAGGCTCTGGCGATTTCAGCGGCGGTGCTCAACGCGGCCAAGTGGTCGTCGACCGACGCCAGCCCGGCCCCCATCGTGTTGATCGACATGTGCGTGGCGCCCGCGTCGGCCCACATCCGAAGACCATCAGCCAAGTCGTCGACGTTGCCATTCCAGGAAACCCGGCCCTCCATCGCGATCTCGGCGGGGTCTCGGCCGGCCTCCGTCGCGGCCTGCGTCACCTCCCGCCGCGCCTGCTCGAGTTTGGGACCAGGACCCGCCATCGGAAACCAGCCGTCGCCGAGGCGACCGGCGCGCCGGCACGCGCGCGGCGAAGATGCGCCGAACCACACCGGAATCGGCTGTTGGATCGGCAGCGGCGCCAGTCCGGCTCCGGTCACCCGGTGATAGGTGCCGTGGTAGGTGACGGTCTGCTCGGTCCACAGCCGGCGCATCAACTCCACCTGTTCCCCGCAACGCTTACCGCGGGTCGAAAAGTCTTCTCCCAATGCCTCATACTCCACTGCGTTCCAGCCCAGGCCGACGCCCAGGCGCAGTCGGCCGCCGCTGAGCAGGTCCACTTCGGCGGCCTGCTTGGCGACCAGGACAGCCTGTCGTTGCGGCAGAATCACGACGCCGGTGACCAGTTCCAGCGAGGTGGTCACCGCGGCGAGGTAGCCGAATGTCACCAACGGCTCATGGAACGTGTTGTACACGTCGTAGGGGCCATTCCAGCCGGCGTGAATCCTGGGGTCGGCACCCACGACGTGGTCGTAGGCAAGCAGGTGAGCAAACCCGAGCCCTTCGACGTGCTGGGCGTAGGCCCGAACCGCACCGGCGTCGGCGCCAATCTCGGTCTGCGGGAACACCACTCCGATCCGCATCTTCCCTCCTTATTGTTTAGGCTCCTTTGGCGCGCTGCGCGGTGAACGACACCGTGACGTCGTCAGCGACCTTCAACGAGCCCAGCAGCTGCGAGTACGGCCTGACGCCGAAGTCGGATTGTCGGATCGCGGTCTCGCTGGACATCCGCCAGCTGTCACCGAGGTCGTCGGCTCGCACGTCGACCACCTGAGTTCGGGCCTTGCCGTGGATTGTCAGCGTACCGGTCAATCGGTAGCCGTCGTCGGTCTTCTCAATAGTCTTGGCGGCGAAGCTGATTCGGGGAAACCGTCGGGCATTGAGCGAACGTAAAGCGTTGCCCCGCACCAGAATCTTCTCCGGACCCGACAACGGGGTGAGGCCGCCGTCACCGCGCACCACCTCGAGCGAATCAACGTCGACGGTCAATTCCGCGCTCACCGGTTCGTCGTCGGACCACTGCACCGTGGCCCGCCAGCCCCGCAGCGCGATCGTCAGCCGATGTCCCAATTGAGCGGCGCGGCCGGCGACACCGGTGCGAATCATCAACTCGCCGTCGGCGCCGTCGAGGTCCCACGCCGCGACTTGGTCGCGACTCAAATGGTTAGAACGGT
>DASQRI010000043.1:0-6538 GCA_035642975.1 Mycobacterium sp. | reverse complement strand
CGGTCGCTGCGGTCCTGCTTCAACGGCCCTTCAGCGAGGTAGCTCATCCGATAGGGCGTCCACAACCGCTGCAGGTGGTCGGCTTCGCCGACGCCCCTGTCGATGATCGAGTCGTCCTCAGCCACCAGCGCTCACCTTGATCAGATCAGCAGTCGGAGACGCGTTTTCACGGTCGGCAATCCACTGCGCAATGACGGCCACCGCTTCGTCACGGGGCACTCCGTTGATCTGGGTGCGATCACCAAACCGGAAACTCACCGCGCCGGCCTGGACGTCGCGGTCGCCGGCCAGCAGCATGAACGGCACCCGCTGGTTGGTGTGGTTGACGATCTTCTTGGCCATCCGGTCGTCGCTGGTGTCTACGTCGGCCCGAATACCACGCGACTTCAACTGTGCGGCAACGTCTTCCAGGTATGACACGTGACCGTCCGCAACCGGAATGCCGACCACCTGCACCGGGGCCAGCCAGGCCGGGAAAGCCCCGGCGTAGTGCTCGGTGAGGATGCCGAAGAAGCGTTCGATCGACCCGAACAGTGCCCGGTGGATCATCACCGGCCGCTGCCGAGTGCCGTCGGCGGCGGTGTAGTCCAGCTCGAAGCGCTCCGGGAAGTTGAAATCCACCTGGATGGTTGACATCTGCCAGCTGCGGCCGAGCGCGTCGCGGGCCTGCACCGAGATCTTGGGTCCGTAGAACGCCGCGCCGCCCGGGTCGGGCACCAACTCCAGGCCGGACTCGGCGGCCACTTCGGCCAACGAGTTGGTGGCTTCCTCCCACATCGCATCCGAGCCGACGAACTTATCCGGATCCTTAGTGGACAACTCCAAGTAGAAGTCCTCCAAGCCGTAGTCGGCGAGCAGGCTGAGCACGAAGCGCAGCAGCGACGCCAGCTCGTCGTGCAGTTGGTCGCGGGTGCAGAAGATGTGCGCGTCATCCATGGTGAAGCCGCGGGCCCGGGTCAGCCCGTGCACCACACCGGACTTTTCGTAGCGGTAGACGGTGCCGAACTCGAAGAGCCGCAACGGAAGTTCGCGGTAGGAGCGCCCGCGCGACCGGAATATCAGCGTGTGCATCGGGCAGTTCATCGGCTTGAGGTAGTAGTCCTGGCCCGGCTTGCGCACGGCGCCGTCGTCGTCGTATTCGGCGTCGAGGTGCATCGGCGGGAACATGCCATCGGCGTACCAGTCCAGATGCCCGGAGGTGTGGAACAGCTCCGCTTTGGTGATGTGCGGGGTGTTGACGAACTCGTAGCCGGCCTCGATGTGCTTACGTCGCGAGTACTCCTCGAGCTCTCTGCGCACGATCCCACCCTTCGGGTGGAAAACCGGCAGGCCGGAACCGATCTCGTCGGGGAAGCTGAACAGGTCGAGTTCGGTGCCGAGTTTGCGGTGGTCGCGGCGCTGGGCTTCCTCGATCAGCTCGAGGTGGCGGTCGAGTGCCTCCTGCGATTCCCATGCCGTGCCGTAGATGCGTTGCAGGCTGGCGTTGTTCTGGTCGCCGCGCCAATAGGCGGCCGAGCTGCGGGTGAGCTTGAACGCCGGAATGTGACGAGTGGTCGGAATGTGCGGCCCGCGGCACAGGTCGCCCCAAACCCGCTCTCGGGTACGGGGATTCAGGTTGTCATAGGCAGTCAGCTCGTCGCCGCCGACCTCCATCACCGAGGGGTCACCGGACTTGTCGTCGACGAGTTCGAGTTTGTAGGGCTCACTGGACAATTCGGCACGGGCTTGCTCTTTGGACTCGTAGACGCGCCGGGAGAACAGCTGGCCGTCTTTGAGAATCTGACGCATGCGCTTTTCCAGCGCCGCCAGATCCTCGGGAGTGAACGGCTCCGCCACGTCGAAGTCGTAGTAGAAGCCATCGGTGATCGGCGGCCCGATGCCCAGCTTGGCGTTCGGGAACAGGTCCTGGACGGCCTGAGCCAACACGTGCGCGGTCGAGTGCCGGATGACGCTGCGCCCGTCGTCGGTGTTGGCCGGTACCGGGACGACGTCGGCGTCGGCGTCGGGAACCCAGCTCAGGTCGCGCAGCTTGCCCTCGGCGTCGCGCACCACCACGACCGCATCGGGGGCGCCGCGGCCCGGCAGGCCGGCATCCCGCACCGCGGCGGCGGCGGTCGTCCCGGCAGCCACCCGGATCGGGGCTTGCGGTGACCGCAAACCCGGCTCAGCCGGGTGCCGCGGGTCATCGCCGTCGGCTCCTGGGGCAAGGTGTGCGGGGGCGGTCATCGACGCGGTCTCCATGGCTTTCGGGTGTTCAGACGGACCCGACCATGCTATCGGGGTGGCTATCGCCGAGGGGTTTCAGCCTTAGGGCTGGCCCGGTTTGAGGAGCACGAACAGCGCCTCGGCGTCGGTCAGCAGGGTGTCGCCGTCGCTCAACCGGCCCGATACGAAGATCTTGCGGCCTTCCACGCGGTCGACTCCCGCGTCGACCTGCAGTTCCTTGTCGATCGGGACGATCCGGCGGTAATTGATGTGCAGATAGGCGGTGCGCTGACGAGGACCACCGGTGATCAAGCCGGAGGTCATACCCAAGACGGAGTCGAACAGCAGCCCGAGCGCGCCGCCGTGCACGGCGCCGTTGCGTCCCAGATGAAAGCGCCGGAAACGGGCCCAGCCCTGAATGCGGCCGTCAGGTCCTTCAGCGATTTTCCGCACCCGCATCGGCACCGGCAGGATGTTGCCGCGATTGGGCAAGTCGATGCGACGGCCCGACGGCGTCGCCCATTCGTCGGTGTCGAACGGGTTGAGTAAGTCGGACACCTTCTCGACCAGGTCGGCCGCCTCGCTGATCACCTCGTCGGGCGCGTCGACGGCCCGGGCATGGTCCTGCAGCGTGCGGACCGCTTCGATGAACCGGCCGTAGTCTGGCCCGCCCTTGGTCGTCGGTTCGGGCGGATTGAATCCGCCGCCCGGATGTCGCGCGTGTTCACCGGCCACCAGAACACCGTATTGCCCGGCGCAAGTCGGGCTAGTTGTTCTGTTGCTCCCCGAGGGCGCTGAGCTTCTCGAACTCGTCGTCGCTGAGCTCGATCTCAGCCGCGGCGACGTTCTCCTCCAGATGAGACACCCGCGAGGTCCCCGGAATCGGCAGGATCACCGGTGAGCGTTTCAGCAGCCAGGCCAACGCCAGCTGCGAAGGCGTGGCATGGCCGTGCTCGGCCCCGAGTTTGGCCAGCGGACCATCCGCAGCCGCGAGCGGGCCGGCCGCCAACGGGAACCACGGAATGAAACCGATGCCCTGGCTGGTCGCCTCGTCCAGGAGTGGTTCGGCGGTGCGGGTGGTCAGGTTGTAGAGGTTTTGCACCGAGACAATCTGCGCGATCTCTTGGGCCTCGTGCAGCTGCTCGACGTTGATCTCCGACAGACCGATGTGGCGGATCTTGCCTTCCTGCTGCAGTTTGACCAGTTCGCCGATCTGGTCTTCTAGCGGGAACTTGTGGTCGATGCGGTGCAACTGGAACAGGTCGATGGTCTCCACGCCGAGCCGTCGCAAACTCAGTTCGGTTTCCTGGCGCAGGTAGGCGGGAAAGCCCAGCGGGATCCACACGTCGGGCCCGGTGCGCAGCAGTCCCGCCTTGGTGGCGATCACCAAGCCGTCGTAGGGATGCAGCGCCTCGCGGATGATCTCCTCGGCGAAGTACGGACCGTACGAGTCGGCGGTGTCGATGAAATTCACGCCGAGTTCGACCGCGCGCCGCAGCACCTTCACCGCTTCGTCTCGGTCTGCGGGTGGACCCCAAACGCCCTTGCCCGTCAACCGCATTGCGCCGTAGCCGAGGCGATTGATGGTGAGATCACCACCGAGGGTGAACGTTCCGGATGCTTGGGCAGGGGCTTGGGTAGTCACCCCGCCGACCGTACGCCTGCCGGCATGTGCCGGCCACGTGGGCGTGGCAAGCTGAGCCGGTGGATTTGCACACGATCGCCCAGCTGCCCCTGACCTACCCGGAGGTGGGCGCAACGGCCGGCCCGATGCCCCCGGGGTACAAACACCTCGGCTTCTCGGCCCATATCGGCATGGGCCAGCTTCGCTTCGAGCAGGCCGCCGACGCGGTGATGCACTGGGGAATGCAGCGCGGTGCCGGCTTGCGGGTCCAAGCCAGCAGCGACGTCGTCACCGTCGGCACAGTCGTGGTGGTCAAAATCGGTTTCCTCAAAGCCCCTTGCCGGATCGTGTACGTCGTGGACGAACCGCATGTGCGGGGATTCGCCTACGGGACGCTGCCCGGTCATCCCGAATCCGGTGAAGAGCGGTTCGTGGTGCGCCACGACCCGGTCACTGCCGCGGTGTATGCCGAGGTCTCGTCTTTCTCCCGACCGGCGACGTGGTGGAGCAAAGCCGGCGGCCCGATCACGTCGCTGGCGCAGCGGATGATGAACAAGCGCTACGTGCGCGCGGTCTGACCCAGAGTCACTCAGCCCGTTCGCCTTGCCGACACGTAAATCGTTGCGAAAACGCGCCGATCTGAGTCGCGACATTTTCAATTTCGCGGAACCGTAACGGTCGGTTGTAACACCAACCCTGCATGAGCGACGTGTTCATCGGCAGTGAGGCCGTAGTGCAGGGCAGGGTGAGCCCGTATCAGCTCCGGTCGCGGTTTCGGTCGATCTATCCCGACGTTTACCTCGCGGACTGGTCGGTCCCGTCGCTTCGGCGGCGTTCTGAAGCGGCATGGCTGTGGTCGGGTCGCCGTAGTGTCTTGGCCGGACTCGCCGCGGCGGCATTGCATGGCTCAAATTGGATCGATGACGACGAACCTATCGAGTTGATCTGGCGCAACCCACATCCACCGGCAGGCATTATCACCCGAAATATCACCCGAAACCAACGGATTGATCGTGACGAGGTCACCCGCGTCGCCGGGCTGCCGGTGACCACGCCGGCACGCACTGCATACGATCTCGGTCGGCTGCTGCGGTTCGGCGGGGCGGTGGCGCGACTCGACGCGCTGATGCGAGCCACCCCGTTTTCGGTCGAGGATGTGCGACTGCTCACCAATCGTTATCCGGGCGCTCGTGGCCTGCGACAGCTGCGGGCCGCACTACCACGTGTCGACGGTGGGGCTGCGTCACCCAAAGAGACTTGGCTGCGGCTGCTCTTGATCAACGCTGGACTTCCGACTCCGATCACCCAGATACCCGTAAACGAGAACTGGCGGCTGGTCGGAGTGCTCGACATGGGTTGGGAGAAGTACAAAGTGGCGGTCGAGTACGACGGCGATCATCACCGCACCAACCGCCGCCAATACGCCAAGGACCAGTGGAGACTTCGCAAGTTCGAGGCCATGGGGTGGATCATCATCCGGGTAATCGCCGAGGACGAACCACAGGACGTCGTGCGGCGGGTGCGCGACGCGCTCGCCCGTCGGGGATGCCGCGACACGTAAGCCCTTGCGACGACACCCCGAAGGCCGTCGCGATGCTTTAGGTCTCGGTCTCGCCAGCCCACCCGGTAAGCAACTTTTCGGCGCCCGCGCAGAGCCGCTCGATGACCAGGCCCACCGGTTCGATATCGGTGACCATCCCGACACCCTGGCCCGCGTCGACTGGCGCGGTTCGACGGTCGTCGGCGGCGATCGCGGCGGCGAGTTCGGTAGGGGCATGGGGATCATCGGCAAGCGCATCTTCATGACCGCTCCAGCGCGCGACGAAGTCATTGCGCAGCACGCGCGACGGGAACCGCTCCGACCACGGCAAACGACGGACGATGTCGAAAACCCGGGTGCTGGCGGTGTCGGTCTCGCGGGCCGCGACCAATGCGCGGCGGCCGGCGTCGGACGTCAGCGCCTCTAACGAGGCCGACAGACAGGTGCCCAACCACGCCCCGCTGGCGCCGGCGGCGAGCACCGCGGCAAGGCTGCGCGCAGATGCGATTCCTCCGGCCGCCAGCACCGGCAGCGACACGGCGTCCAACACCGCGTCGAGCAGCGGGAGTGTGCCGATCGTCGCGTCGCCGTGGCCGCCGCCTTCGGAGCCGCGAGCCACCAGCAGGTCGATCCCGGCGTCTTCCGCGCGTTGCGCCTCGTCGCTGTTGTAAACCTGTGTGGCGGCGGCGATTCCCGCATCGTGGACGCGGCTCACCCATGACAGATCAGTGCCGAAGCTGACCGAGATCAGCACCGGCCCAGCGGCCAGCGCCGCCTCGAACAAGCCCGACTCTTTGCGCATCACCCAATCCACCAGGCCGATCCCGAACGACCCTGTCACATAAGGCAACTCGGCTTGCAACGCCGACGTCGACCCAGCGGTGCCCATGCCCACCATGCCCAGTCCACCGGCGGCAGTCACCGCGGCGGCAAGCCGCCCACCGGCGACACCACCCATCGGGGCGTTGACGATCGGCACCCGCAAGCGCATGCCGCGGGACCACGGCGTAGACAGCACCGGATTACGCCGGGGGAAGACTCTTGAAGACGGTCAACATGACGACCGAATCATCAACGGCCTGAAGGGAGTGCCGCTGCGGGGGAATCACCACGTAGTCGCCGGTCTTTCCGTCCCACACGTCGCCATCGGCGGTGATGTGAACGTGCCC
>DASQRI010000042.1:0-11187 GCA_035642975.1 Mycobacterium sp. | reverse complement strand
GCGGGGTTCGGCGCCAGCGGAACTGTGGCAAGTGATCGACCCAACGAGCGGCCGTAGCGGCAAGGTGGGGGTCATCGCCTCGGTATCCCATCCGTTTTGCGCGGCCTGCGACCGCACCCGGTTGACCGCAGACGGGCAGCTACGGAGTTGCCTGTTCGCCAACGAGGAGACCGACCTGCGTGGGCTGCTACGCGGCGGCGCCGACGACGCCGCGATCGAAGCGGCGTGGCGGACGGCGATGTGGGAAAAACCGGCAGGGCACGGCATCAACGACCCGGACTTCGTCCAGCCGGCGCGGCCGATGAGCGCGATCGGTGGCTGAGGTGACAGTCGAGACGATCACCGTGCGGTATTTCGCGGCCGCCTGCGCGGCCGCGGGGTTCGATTCCGAACAGCTGGCCGTGCGTTCTGGCGCCACGGTTGCCGACCTGGTCGACGGGCTGGGGGGCCGCAGCCGCGAACTCGCCTGCGTGCTGGTCCGGTGCTCGTTTCTCTGCGACGGTTTGGCGGTTCGCGACCAAGCCCAGCCGCTGCGGGCGGGCAATACGATCGACGTTCTCCCGCCATTCGCGGGCGGATGACACGGCGACGCAGAGTTATCCCGCGGGCCGTCAGCGAGGCGCTAGTGCACTACTAAAAGGACTTGTGATGGCGGCCTCACACAGCCGCGCTCGCTCAGGTGAGACCTTGTTTGCCAGCGGGGCAAACTGAGGAAACAGTTGCGCAACCGCGCCCACGTTGACTTGCCCCATGACGAGTATCTACAGCCAGATCGGTGGACACGAGGCGCTGGAGGGCGTTGTCGCCGATTTCTATGATCGGGTGCTTGCCGACGATGCACTGGCAGGCTTCTTCACCGGTACTAACATGTCGCGCCTGCGGGGCAAACAGGTCGAGTTCTTCGCCGCCGCACTCGGCGGACCCGAACCTTACATTGGCGCGCCGATGCGCGAGGTGCACCAGGGTAGGGGCATAACGGTGCACCACTTCGGTTTAGTGGCCGGACATCTCGCAGACAGTCTGGCATCCGCGGGTGTACCCGCGGATGTCTGTGAACAGATCCTCGCGGCGATCGCACCGCTCAGCGACGACATTGCGACAGCCAGCACCGTTTAGCACGACCGAGTCGTCATCAGGCTGAGCCCACCCATTCGTCGGTTCCGTCGGCGAAGACTTGGCGCTTCCACACCGGCAACTGCGCCTTGATGACGTCCACCAGCTGTGAGCAGGTCGCAAATGCCGCTTGGCGGTGGTCGGCGGCCACCGCAACTACCAGCGCCGCCTCGCCGATCTGCAGGACGCCGATCCGATGGCTGGCCGCGATCGCCCGCGTGCCAGTTGACTGCGCGGCGACCGCGGCCACCACTTCGGCAAGGACGTCGGCGGCCGACGGATGCGCCGAATACTCGAGCTTTGCCACCTGGCGCCCGCCGTCGTGATCGCGAATCATCCCGACGAACCCGACGACGGCTCCCGCCGCCTGATGGCTCACCAGCTCCTCGTGTTCAGCAAGCGAAATCGGTTGATCCGTCAGCGCCGCAAGCATTACCAGGGACCCCACGAAGACCAACTATATTTACTGACGCCATGCGGTCGGTCGAGGAGCATCAACGTGTTGTCGCCGGGCTGATCGCTGCCCGACCCGCCGCCATCGCCGGACTGGCCGACGCCGAGGGCCGAGTGCTGTCCGACGATGTGATCGCGACGGTGTCTCTGCCCGTTTTCGACAACTCCGCAATGGACGGCTACGCGGTGCGCGCCGACGAGATAGCATCAGCGGCCCCGGACCATCCGGTGGAATTGCCGGTAGCCGAAGATATTCCGGCTGGCCGGACTGATATTCCTACCCTCGATCCGGGTACGGCGCATCGCATCATGACCGGCGCGCCGGTCCCGGCCGGCGCGACGGCGATAGTGCCCGTCGAGGCCACCGACGGGCGCATCGATGTGGTGCGGATCAGCTCTCCCAGCAGCGAGGGCAGACATATCCGCCGCGCCGGCGAGGACGTCGCAGCCGGCAGCACGGTGTTGCGGGCCGGGCGGGTGATCACGCCGGCAGTGGTCGGCCTGGCCGCGGCACTGGGGCTGCACGGGTTGGCGGTGATTCCGCGTCAGCGGGTGCTGATCGTTTCCACCGGATCAGAGCTCGTTTCACCGGGAACGCCGCTGCGGCCCGGCCAGATATACGAGTCCAATTCGCCGATGCTGGCCGCCGCCGTCCGCGACGCCGGCGCCGACGTGGTCGCCGCCGCGCTTGTCAGTGACGACGTCGCCGAGTTCACCGCGTTGCTGGACCGCTACGCGGCCGACTCGGATTTGATCGTCACCAGCGGCGGCGTCAGCGCGGGGGCCTACGAGGTGGTCAAGGACGCCTTCGGCCGAGTCGGTGATCAAGGGGTCGAGTTCGTCAAGGTGGCGATGCAACCGGGCATGCCGCAGGGCGCCGGCCGGGTGGCCGGCACGCCTATCGTCACCCTGCCGGGTAACCCGGTCAGCGCGCTGGTCTGCTTCGAGGTGTTCATCCGGCCGCCGCTGCGCTCGGCGATGGGTTTGCCCGATCCGCACCGCCCGCGGCGATCTGCGGTGCTGACCGAGGAATTGACCGCACCGGCCGGTAAGCGCCAGTTCCGCCGCGGAATCTTCGACGCCGCGGCGGGCACCGTCGCGAGCTGCGGGCCGCCGGGATCACACCATCTGCGGTGGCTCGCCTCGGCGAACTGCCTGCTGGACATTCCGGCAGACGTCACCGAGCTACCAGCCGACTCGCGGGTGCAGATCTGGGATCTGCGCTGAAGCTGTCAGAATGGGATCCGTGGCTGACTCGGGTCCGCTTTCGCACATCAACGATGAGGGCGCGGCTCACATGGTCGACGTCACTGATAAGGCGGCCACCAAGCGCACCGCGGTCGCCGCCGGCTCGCTGCGTACCTCCGCACAGGTGGTCGAGCTGCTCGCCGCGGGTGGACTGCCCAAAGGCGATGCCCTGGCCACTGCGCGGGTTGCGGGCATTCTGGCCGCCAAGCGCACCAGCGACTTGATTCCGCTGTGTCATCAGTTGGCGCTGACCGGAGTCGACCTCGAATTCAGGATCGGTGAGACGGATCTCGAGATCACTGCGACGGTGCACAGCACCGATCGAACCGGGGTCGAGATGGAGGCGCTGACAGCGGTGAGCGTGGCGGCCCTGACGCTTTACGACATGATCAAAGCAGTGGACCCGGCTGCTCGTATCGATGACATCCGGGTGTTACGCAAGGGCGGCGGCCGAGACGGAACGTGGGTGCGATCATGACGGTCCGATCCGCGCGCGTCATCATCGCTTCGACCCGCGCTTCGGCCGGGGTCTATGAAGATCGGTGCGGACCGGTAATCTCTGAATGGCTTGTTCAGCATGGGTTTTCGTCGGTGCAACCGGTGCTGGTCGGCGACGGCGGACCGGTGGGCGATGCCCTGCGTGACGCGATCGCCGACAGTGTCGACGTGGTCATCACCTCCGGTGGCACTGGCATCTCGCCCAGCGACGACACTCCCGCCCAGACCACCGCGGTGCTCGACTACGAGATTCCCGGGCTGGCTGACGCCATCCGGCGTTCCGGTCTGCCGAAGGTGCCAACCTCGGTGCTGTCCCGCGGCGTCTGCGGGGTGGCCGGGCGGACCTTGGTGGTCAACCTGCCGGGTTCGCCGGGCGGGGTGCGCGACGGTCTTGGGGTTCTCGACGACGTGCTGGACCATGCGCTGGACCAAATCGCCGGTAAAGACCACCCGCGATAAACCAAATCAGCAGTGCCCCAACTAGTGCGAACGCGAGGTTGCTGAGGAAGCCGGTGATTCCAACCGCGAGCGCGACGGCCCAGTGCCAGGGTCCCCGCAGGTCTTTCAGCAGCATGATGTGCAGCAAGCCGGCGACCGCCAGCAGGCCCGCCAGAATCGGCACCGGGAATCCGGACAGCGCAGCGGTCAGCATTGCGCCGATCGCAAGCGCAAGCGCGAGCAGCACGCTGCCCAACATGATTGGTGCTCCGCCGCTGCGGGCACCGAAGCTGCGATGCGCGGTCATCCCCCCGGCGCCATGACACACCGGCATACCGCTGATCGCGCCGGCGAACAGGTTGGCCAGGCCAAGGGTGATCGCCAAGCGTCCCGGACGCACCCGCCGCGCAGGGTCGCCGAAGTAGGCGCGGGCCGTGTCCGCGGTGGCTAGACACGAGTTCGCGAACGACAACGGAAACTGCGGTAGCACCAGGGCGACCGCCGCCGCGGAGAACGCGGTCCAGCTCAGGTGGGGGGTGTGCACCGCCGAAGGGCCGAAGCGGAACGCGCCGTGGAAGGTCAGCACCATGGCCACCACGGCAATCACCAGAAAGACCAGTGTGATCTGGCGGCGCCGCAACAATAGCGCCGCGGCGATCACTACCACGGTCGCAACCGCCAGCCACCAGGTCGAGTGCCGGTGGTCGGTGAACGCTTTCGGCGTCGCGGACACCAGTTTCCACGCCAACTGACAAAACAGCAGTCCGACCGACAGCTGAATTCCCCGAATGATGGGATGCGGGAACACCTTTGCGACCCAATCCAACAGGCCCGACGCCCCTAGCGTCACAAAGATCATGCCCATCAGCAGGGCGCCCGCGGCGATGTCGTCGGCACCGAAACCGTGCGCGATCGCGATCGCACCGAAGGCCTTCAGCGGCTGCACCGGCACCGGCAGTCGATACACCAGGCCGGCCACCACGTACAGCAGCGCGGCCGGCAACAGCACCGCCGTCGGCGTCAGGCCATTCTTCACGATCAGTGCCACCGCGATCGGCACCAGCACCCCGAGATCGCCGAGCGCGCCGGCTAATTCCCGCCGGTCAAACCGAAACGAGCTCTCATGCGACTTCGGAAACCGGTCCACGACGGTCATCGGAATTCCGTGATCACCTTCGCGATGGTCTCGACATGATTTTCCTGGAAGGTGAAAGACGTCAGCCCGTAGGTGTCGTGGTAGCCGCGCAACGTGTCGGCGATGTCGCGCGGCGATCCGCTCAGCACCGAGGGCAGCGCCAGCAGTTGCTCGTCGGACAGGTCCACGAACCTGCGGGTGAGCGCCAAATCGGGTTTCCCGGAGTTGTCTGACGGCACCGCGGTGATCGCCAGGTTCAACTCGAGATCTGCGAACCGGTCACCGGCGGCGCTCTTGACGAACTCGATGCGTTCGGCGAGCGGGTCGGCGGCAGCGGAAGTGGCGCCGGTCAACCCGATGATGTCGGCGTGCTGGGCGGCGATTGTCAGCAACCGATTTCCGTTGCCGGCGATCAGGATTGGCACACTGGGCAGGTGCTTCTTGATGTAAGTGGTGACGTGCTCGAGATAGTCGACACGTTGCCGAGCGGTCGGGTACGGCAGCTCGGCGGCCTCGAACTCCTCCTTGACGTAGCCGGCGCCAAGGCCGAGGTCCAGACGCCCGTCGCTGAGCTGATCGACTTCGGCGGCGTCACGAGCCAGCAGGGCCGGCTTGTAAAAGCCGGCGTTGAGCACGTAGGTGCCCAGCCGCACCGTGGAGGTCGCCGACGCGATCGCCGTCAGGACGGGAAACGGTGCCGGCGCGCCGAGATGGTCGGGCAGATGCAGGACGTCGAATCCGCTGTCTTCCAGACGCTTTGCTTTCTCCTGCAGCGTCTTGAGTGACTTGGCAAAGTGGATGCCCACCGCGAAGCGAAACTTCTGTGCGGCCATCGACCACCTCCGATTGTGTAGTTATTGAGACGACAATTCCCAAGAATGAGCGGCGGCGACCAGGCCTCGCACCAGAGCCGAGGTCACCGGTGACAAGCCGTCGTCACCGGGCAGCGGACTGCGTGGGCTGATACCCCTGACCCGGGTGGGCAATTCCAGTTGTGTTCCGCCATCACGTGTTTGATTGACCGGGTTCCGCGGATGCAGCCCGCGCAGCTCGGCCGGAATCTTGTCGAGGTCGGTGACGACGTGATAGCCGGGCAGGTCGAGGTGGTCGGCCACGTGCGCGGCCAGCGCGCGGTTGCGACCTCCGGCCAACAGCTGCGTGGCACGGCCGATCCGCCCGTAGCCGTGTAGCGAGATCGCGATGTCGACGTGGTCCAGGAACTCCGCGAGACGGGGCGACTCGTCAGCGTGGAAGCGCGCCGACGACAGGTGGTGTGGATAGCGGTCGGGATGTCGCAGCAGATACACCGACGCGTCCGACGCGTCCGCCGCCCGCTCGGCGATCACGTCGGTCATCTCTTCCAGCCCGCCGCCGTGAATTGCCAGAAAGCCGAAGCGCGACCGCAGCCGGCTGATCTCCACCACCCCGGGTTCGGACAGTAACTCGGAAAGCGATTGTGGCGCGGGCGTTGTCGGGCGTAATCGCGGGCGAGGCCAACGCGCGGGATCCCAGCGGCGCAGAAAGTCGATCCAGCGCTGCGGCAACCCGTGGTGCACCGCCCCGTCGATGATGCGTTCGAGGTAGCCGGGCCGCGGCGGACCGGGATCCACCCGATGGTCGATGTAGACCCAGGCGTCCGACGGCCCGTCTTCGGTATGCACGGTGAGCCGGTCGCGCCGGTAGCGCTGCGGCACGCCTTCGGCGCTGTCCAGGGTGGTCAGATCGTGGTCGGAGAGCTGCCAGACGACTCCGTGCACGTGCGTTCCGTCGAACGGTTCGACGGTGGCCACCCCGCGCTGGTTGATCAGCCAGTCGTGGTCGGCAAGCACCGCGCGTCGGGGGTTGACCGCGTCGGGGCAACGCAGCGCCATTTGCCGCACGCACAGGTTCGACCCGTACGCGAAGTAGAAATGACGGCGGCCCGGCGGCACGAGCTCGATGTTAGCCGAGCGAAGTATCTGGACCGATCGACGGCGCGCCGCCCGTTCGGACGGCGACCCAGATACGGTGGTCTGAGCTGGTCGTGACCGCGAGGTTAATTCCGCGCGTCACGCTGTTGGTGACCGGTGTTTCGGTGAAAGGATTGCTCAATGAGCGGCTCGGAAGAGGACGGCACGCGGGACCGGGACACGATCGAGCGTGAATTACGACTACTGGCCAGCGTTCGGAATGCCTACCGAGAGCGGGGCGGAGCGCTGCCCTCGGTTAGCCAGATGGACTCGCTGCTGGACGAACTGCTAGAGCTGGGCCGCAACGCCCGGCCAAAAAGGGTAGCTGGAAATTCCAGGTGATCGGCAACCGTAATGGGCCGAACCAGAAGGCAAATCGCACCCGGCCCGCTCCTCGCCCTGGACAGACTTGCAAAACATGCTGACGCCACCCGATCGAGTCCTACGCGTGCGGGCGGTAGACCTCACCAATCGCCTTCCTGGCTACTTTCTGCGGGAGTACGGCGAAGGCGATGACGCCTGGAAGCGGGTCAAAACGAGGGTCGTCTGCGAATTGCGACCCCACGAAGGCAGCCTGCTGCCCGAAGTGTGCACCGTGCAGTTCACCGACGCGACGGAGCGTTACTTCAACCCAGACGACCAGGTCGAAATCAGATCCTCATGATCGCGATTTCGCTCGCAGCTACCCATGCGGCGGCGTCAGCTTTGAGGCGGAGCTATGCTACGCCGCTCACTGTGAGATAGATCAGCACAGCATTCAACAGGCTGATCATCACGCCGATCAACCAGCCGACAGCGGCCGTGACGCGGTGATTGGCGTCGATTCCCATCAGCTCCCGATCGCTGGTCAATCGGACCAGCGGAAGCAGCGCGAACGGGATGCCGAACGACAAGACAACCTGCGACAGCACTAACGTGCGGGTCGGATTTAAACCCAGGGCCAGAATCAGCAGCGCGGGCGCCAGCGTCACCAGCCGGCGCACCAACATCGGAATCGACCGATGGATCAGCCCCTGCATGATCATCGCGCCGGCATACGCACCCACCGACGCCGACGCCAAGCCCGAAACCAGCAATCCGATCGCGAAGAACACGGCAATCATCGGGCTCACGGTGTCGTGCACAGCGGTGAAAGCCGCCTCGATGGAACCGATACCGCCGCGCTCGTGCATGTTCAGCGCAGCGACCAGCAGCATCGCGACATTCACCGCTCCCGCGATGACCATCGCCAGCCCGACATCCAACCGGGTGACACGCAGCAGCCGACGCCGCTCCGGGCCGGGATCGGGATGGCCGTGCCGGTCGCGGGCCAGCCCGGAATGCAGATACACCGCATGCGGCATGACCGTGGCGCCAAGGATCGCGGCGGCCAGCAGCACGCTTTCCTTACCGTGGAACTGCGGTACCAGGCCGCCTATTACGTCCTCGGGTGGCGGTGTTGTCACGAAGAAACTGGCGGTGAAGCCGATCGCGATGAGCAGCAACAGGCCGGTGATGACGCGTTCGAACAGCTGCTGGCCCCGTCGGTCCTGGATCCGCAGCAGCAGCAGCGACACCAACCCGGTGATCGCCCCGCCGAGGAGTAGCGGCAGCCGGAACAGGAGGTGCAGAGCGATCGCGCCGCCGATCACCTCGGCCACGTCGGTGGCCATCGCCACGGCCTCGGCCTGCACCCAATAGGCCAGCCTGGCCGGGCGGCTCAGTTGAGCTCCGATCGATTCGGGCAGCGAGCGCCCGGTCACCAGCCCGAGCTTGGCCGACAGGTACTGCACGAGACCGGCCATCGCATTCGCGATGACGATGACCCACAGCAGCGAGAAACCGAACTGTGCGCCGGCGCTGACGTTTGCGGCGACGTTGCCCGGGTCGACGTAGGCGATGGCGGCGACGAATGCGGGGCCGAGTAAGTACCACCCCGTTTTGAACGGGGAGCGGGTGTCCTGCGGCACCTAACTCACTTTCAATCAACGAATAAGAAAGTTAGGTTAGCCGAAACCTTCAGCTCGCCGAATAGAGGCCGCGGCCGGTGATCAGCGGCAGGTCCAGGGTTGTCCGGATTCCGGGCGGGGCGGCCACCACGGCGGGGACGGCGTTGACGACGCGCATCGCGGTGGCGACCAGACCGGCGTGATTGTGGTCGCCATTGGGGCTGCTCAGGCAGACGTCGACGCCGTACGACGGTTCGCCGGTGATCTCGATCCGGTACGAGCCGCCGGGCTGAGCCGGCTGCGGCCAGTCCGGGCAGAGGTCTTCTCGCAACCGGGTCACGTGTTCCAGGACGACGACGGGGTCGCCGTCGACCAGCCCCAAGACCTCGAAGCGCAGCGCGGCGGCGCTGCCCTTGGGCACGTGGCCGGAGGCGATGTCGAAGTCCTCCGGTGCCGGTTCGCGCACGTACATCTCTTCGACGGTGTCGAGTTCGACGCCGAGGCCGGCGGCCAGCTGTCGCACCACCGATCCCCACGCCAGACTCAGCACGCCCGGCTGCAGCAGCATCGGGATTTCGTCGATCGGCTTGCCGAAGCCCATCACGTCGAACATGACCGTCGCGCTGTCGTAGGTGGCGTAGTCGACGATCTCCATGCAGCGGATCTGCTGGACGCTCTGACAGGTTCCCGCTAACGCCAGCGGCAGTAGGTCGTTGGCGAAGCCGGGATCGATGCCGTTGACGAACAAGCTCGCATTGCCTTCTCGCGCAGCATCTTCAATGGGCTTCAGCACGTTATCCGGCAGCACCTGCCACGGGTATTGCAGAAAGACCGCACTGCTGCCGACGACGTTGACCCCGGCGGCCAGGATGCGCCGGTAATCTTCGAGCGCGTCGGGCAGCCGGTTGTCGGCCATCGCGGTGTAGACCGCGCACTGCGGACCGGTGGCCAACACCGCATCCAGATCGGTGGATGCGGTTATGCCCGTCGAGACGCCAAGCCCGGCAAGCTCTCCGGCGTCTTTGCCGGCTTTGGATTCCGACGACACCCACACCCCGGTCAGCTCGTAGTCCGGATTGGTGATGAGTGCCCGCAGCGCATGGATGCCGACATTGCCGGTGCCGATCTGCGCGACGCGAATAGCCATCGTCACAGGTCCGGAATCGGTAGGTCGAGGTTGGGGAAGGTGATGCCGCCATCGACCTCGATCACCTTACCGGTCAGGTAGGCACCCGCCGGCGACGCCAAATAGACAGCAGCAGCGGCGATTTCGTCAGGCTCGCCGAGGCGCCGCATCGGCGTCACCCTTTCCATCGGCTCGCGTAGCTCGTCGTTGGAGGCGACGATGTCCAGCGCCGAGGTGGCGATCGATCCCGGTGCGATGGCGTTGACCCGGATCCGCGGGCACAGATCCAAGGCGGCCAGCCGCGTGTAGTGGGCGAGTGCGGCCTTCGCGGTGCCGTACGCGGCGAAACCGCGGCCGGCCACCCGCCCCATCGTCGAGGTGATGTTGATGATGCTGCCGCCGCCGGAGTGCTCGAGCATCAGCGGCACCGCGGCGGTGGTCAACGCGTGGGCCGTGGCGACGTTGAAGGTGAACGCGCTTTTGAGGTCCTTCGTCGAGGTGGTCAGCAGCGCGTTGGGCATGGTGCCGCCGACGTTGTTCACCACGATGTCCAGCCGGCCGAACGCCTCGACGGCGTGACCGGCCAACTCCGCGGTCACCTCGGGGTGGGCCAAGTCCGCGGCGACCACGTGGGCGCGCCGCCCCGTGGCGCGGACCTGCTCGGCGACGGCCTCTAGTTCGGATTGAGTACGCGAGGCGATGACGACGTCGGCGCCGACTTCCGCGAACGCCAACGCGATGGCGGCGCCCAGGCCGCGGCCTCCGCCGGTGACGACGGCGACCTTGTCGTCGAGTCGGAATTTGTCCAGGATCACGGGCGTCACCGTAACAAGGCGTGGACGGCCGGGGAACCCCATTTCTGAAACACGTTCTAGTTCTTTTGCGGGCATCTGCGGTTCGCTCGACTTTCCCAGTAGCGGTCGCTAGGTCCGTGTCGGCGGGTGGTGGCATAATCGAATACATGTTCGAACAACATTCGGGTCGGGTGTCGGGGCGCGTGCCGTCGCCGGAGTCGGTTGCGCGGTTGGATGATCTGTTTGAGCGTCGTCATCCGTCGGTGACTTCGGTCTCGGCGGGCCTGGTGGAGCGCATTTGTGCGGCCACCCGGGCGGAGAATCGGGCCGCGGCCGCGCAGTTGGTGGCGATCGGGGAATTGTTCGGCTACCGGCTGTCGCGCTGTTCGGACACCGAGGAGTGGGCGGTGGACACCGAAGAGGCGTTGGCTGCTGAGGTGGCTGCGGCGTTGCGGATCAGTCAGGGGCTGGCGGCCGGTCGACTGCGCTATGCCCGGGCGATGCG
>DASQRI010000041.1:0-22951 GCA_035642975.1 Mycobacterium sp. | reverse complement strand
GGCACCGGATGCCACGACTTACGAATTCCTGCGTGGCCGCCCGCATTCACCGATAGGTGCCCAGTGGGACGCGGCGCACGCATATTGGGATCAGCTGCGAACCGACGACGGCGCCGAATTCGACACCGAGGTCCATATGGACGCCGCCTCGTTGACTCCGTTCGTGACCTGGGGCACCAATCCCGGGCAAGGCGTGCCGCTGGGGGCCGCAGTACCTGACCCCGAGCTGATGACCGACGACCACGAGCGACAGTCCGCCGAGAAAGCGCTGGCGTACATGGACCTTCGCCCCGGTGTCCCGATGCGCGAGATCGCGGTTGACGCGGTGTTCGTCGGATCGTGCACAAACGGCCGCATCGAGGATCTGCGTGTGGTGGCCGACATATTGCGCGGCCGGAAAGTGGCCGACGGAGTACGGATGCTGGTCGTGCCCGGGTCGATGCGAGTACGCGCGGAGGCCGAAAGTGAAGGGCTGGGCGAGATCTTCACCGCCGCCGGCGCCGAATGGCGTCAGGCCGGCTGCTCGATGTGTTTAGGCATGAATCCCGACCAGCTCGCGCCGGGGGAGCGCTGCGCGGCCACGTCAAACCGCAACTTCGAAGGCCGCCAGGGCAAAGGCGGCCGTACACATTTGGTGTCACCGGCGGTCGCCGCTGCCACCGCGGTGCGCGGGAAGCTGTCCGCGCCGGCCGACTTGAACTGACTGAAGGAGATAACAATGGACGCCTTTCAGACCCACACGGGTATCGGAGTGCCGCTGCGGCGGTCCAATGTCGACACGGATCAGATCATTCCCGCGGTCTATTTGAAGCGGGTGACCCGAACGGGTTTCGAGGACGGATTGTTCGCGGCATGGCGCAACGACCCGTCTTTCGTGCTCAATCTCAGCCCGTTCGACAGGGGCTCAGTTCTGGTCGCCGGACCCGATTTCGGCACCGGGTCCTCCCGCGAGCACGCGGTGTGGGCGCTTATGGACTACGGATTCCGGGTAGTGATCTCGTCGCGCTTCGGCGACATTTTTCGGGGCAATGCGGGCAAGGCGGGTCTGCTAGCGGCCGAAGTTGCTCAAGACGATGTGGAACTGCTCTGGAAGCTCATCGAGGGCAGCCCCGGGTTGGAAATCACTGTCAATCTTCAAGATCGGAATGTGTCCGCGGGAACGGTGGTGGTGCCGTTCAAGATTGACGATTACACCGCCTGGCGGCTGCTCGAGGGCCTGGACGATATCGCCCTTACGCTGCGGAAACGGGATCAGATCGAGATTTTCGAATCGGCTCGGCCAGCTTGGAAACCGAAGACATTGCCCACTTCTTAACGGCTCGATCGGGCCCGAATTTCGGGCGCCGCACGGGCTTATTTCACCGGTTCGCCACCGGCCAAGCGCGGCAACCGGATTCCTAAAAAATTCGCCAGGAACCATTGAAATTGCGCGTGGCTCTTGGAAATCAGGCACCTGAGGGTTTACCGTGTCCTCTAGTCGGTCCAACAAGGGCCACTAGCTTCGGAGGGTATGGATGAACAAAGCAGAGCTCATTGATGTGCTCACAGATAAATTGGGCTCGGACCGTCGGTCGGCAACCGCCGCCGTCGAGAATGTTGTCGACACGATTGTGCGTGCGGTGCACAAGGGCGACAGCGTCACCATTACCGGGTTCGGTGTATTCGAGCAGCGGCGTCGCGCGGCCCGTGTGGCCCGTAATCCCCGCACTGGCGAGACAGTAAAGGTCAAGCCAACCTCCGTGCCGGCATTCCGGCCTGGCGCACAATTCAAAGCGGTTGTTTCTGGCGCGCAGCGTCTCCCAGCGGAAGGACCAGCAGTGAAACGCGGTGTAGTCGCAAGCGGTGGGGCCAAGAAGGCGGCAAAGAAGTCGCCGGCGAAGAAGGCAGTGAAGAAGGCCGTGAAGAAGGCTCCGGCCAAGAAGGCTGCCGCGAAGAAGGCTCCGGCCAAGAAGGCCGTGACCAAGCGGGCGCCCGTCAAGAAAGCCACCAAGGCTGCAAAGTCAGTGGCGAAGCGGGTCACCAAAGTCGTGAAGAAGGCTCCTGCCAAGAAGGCCGCAACGAAGCGGGCTCCGGCCAAGAAGGCTCCGGCCAAGAAGGCCACGGCCCGTCGCGGCCGCCGGTAGGCGCTAACCCGATCAAAACGCAGCTTCGCCGCGGAGCCGGCTCTATCGAGACGCTCCGCGGCGAATCTGTGTGCTAGGCCAACACGTTGGTGGCCAGCGCACTGCCGATGTGATCGGCTGCGATCAGACGGCCATCCGCCAGCGACAGCACCCATGTGCTGCCCTTGCGGTTGCGTGACTTGTCCGGGCGGATGCCGTCGCGTTCGCACCACCACGCGATCAGGTCCGGAATCACCTTGCCCTGCGTGCAGATCACCGGCGTGCGGTGCGAGCCGGCAATCTGCAGAATTCGCCGTCGACCGCGTTTGGGATTCTCGGCGTACGCCTCTTCGGTCAGTGCCGTCTCATTGCAGATGGTCACGCCGAGTTCCTCGGCGAGTGGCTCCACAGTCTGGTGGCATCGCACGCGGTCGGCGGCGTACACGTCGGTGGGACCAAAGGTCGACAGCTGCGCGACGAGTGCCTCCGCCTGCGCGCGGCCCTTCTTGTCCAGCGGTCGCATTTTGTCGTCACCGGAGAATCGCGACTTGCTGCCCGCACTGCCGTGCCGGACCACCAGCACGGTCTGGGTGTCGGCCGGTTGTTTGGCCCACCGACGCAATACCTTTCGATCGTAGGCGTACGACACCTTTTTGATCGCGGCAGGCGCCGACAGCCAGATCAGGTCGTCGACCTCGTTGTTCGTGACGAAACTGCCGCCGAGGCTTCGTGCTGACCAGTACCGCACTTTCTTGGTGCGTTGGTCGATCGGATACGTCACCGTTGCGATCCGGCGGCCGAGGTGTACATGGTGCCCGGTCTCTTCGAATACCTCGCGCGCTGCGGTCACCGGTTCGGTCTCGCCCGGATCGACTTTGCCTTTGGGCAGTGACCAGTCGTCATATCGCGGTCGGTGGATTACCGCGATCTCCGCGGCGGATTCGCGGTGTCCGGGCCGCCAAAGCACCGCACCGGCGGCATGAACGATCTTGCTCGCCGAGGATTGTGTCGACACCTAAACTCCTGCAGGTCAATTCGGGCACGCGAGACCCTGCGGCCAGAAGGTCAAAGGCGGGGCTTCAGTCAGGCACTGCGGTGTCGTTCCATGAGCGACACCTGGTGGTCGCGAACCGTGTGGCCGGCTCGCGGGAGTGCCGTCCACTGCCCTTCCGACCCCAGCTCCCAGCAGCGCGTGGCGGGGTCCAGCGCCGACTCGAAGATGTCGTTCAGTTGTGCGGTGAGTCGGGGATCTTTGACCTGAGCCAGCACTTCGACCCGTCGATCGAGGTTGCGGTGCATCATGTCGGCGCTGCCGATCCAGAACTCGTCGATGGAACGGAAGTTGATGATCCGCGAGTGCTCCAGGAAACGGCCGAGAATCGAGCGCACGGTGATGTTTTCGGAGAATCCCGCTACGCCGGGGCGCAATGCGCAAATTCCGCGCACGACGACCTCGACGGGCACCCCGGCTTCCGATGCGCGGTACAGCGCATCGATGATCTGCTCGTCGACAAGGGCGTTCATCTTGAGCCGGATGTGCCCATTGCCGGTTTCCCGGTGGGCGGCGATCTCACGATTGACGCGTTCGATGATGCCGGCGCGGATCCCGTGTGGGGCGACTAAAAGGTTGCGGTAGGACAGCTTGCGCGAATAACCGGTCAGCGAGTTGAACAGGTCGGTCAAGTCGGCGCCGATGTCGGGATTGGCGGTCAGCAGGCCGATGTCCTCGTAGAGCCGAGCGGTCTTGCTGTTGTAGTTGCCGGTCCCGATGTGGCAGTAGCGCCGGATCGTGGAGCCTTCACGGCGCACCACCAGACAAGTCTTGCAGTGCGTTTTGAGCCCGACCGTGCCGTAGGCCACATGGACTCCGGCCTGCTCCAAAGCGCGTGCCCACCTGATGTTGGCCTGTTCGTCGAAGCGCGCCTTGATTTCGACCAGCGCCACTACTTGCTTGCCGGCTGCGGCGGCTTCGATGAGGGACCGCACGATTGGTGAGTCGCCGGACGTGCGATAAAGCGTCTGTTTGATCGCCAGCACGTTGGGGTCTGCGGCAGCCAGCTCGATGAATCGTTGCGTGCTGGTGGAGAACGACTCGTAAGGGTGATGTACCAACACATCACCCTCGCGCAGCGTCGCGAAAATGCTCTGCGACGTTTCCCGGTCGGCGAACGCGGGGTTGGTGACCGGAACGAATGCGGGATCCTTCAGTGCCGGCCGGTCGACGTCGTAGATCTGCCACAGCGATGAGAGATCAAGCAGCCCCGGTACTTGGATGACGTCGCCGGGATGCACGTCGAGTTCACGCAGCAGCAGCTCCAACATGTGCTCGGTCATGTCGTCGGCCACCTCGAGGCGCACCGGCGATCCGAACCGTCGACGGGCCAGCTCTCGCTCGAGCGCCTGCAGCAGATCCTCGTCGCGATCTTCGTCGACCTCGAAATCGGCGTTGCGAGTAATGCGGAACGCGTGGTGCTCGACGACCTCCAAGCCGGAGAACAGCACCGGCAGGAAGGCCGCGATCAGCTCCTCCATCGGCAAGAAACGGACTTCTCGCTTGCCGGCCGACTCTTCTGCGCCCTCTCGGTCGTCGAGTTCGACGAAACGACCGACGTTGTCGGGCACCTTGACCCGGGCGAAGTGCTGTCCGCCGTCCTCCGGCTGCCGGACGGTGACTGCCAGGTTCAGGCTCAAGCCGCTGACGAACGGAAACGGGTGAGCGGGATCGACGGCCAGCGGAGTCAGGACGGGGAATACCTGCTCATTGAAGTACGTCGATAGCCGTTCGCGCTCAGTCTCGTCCACCTCGGCCCATGTGACGATGTGAATGCCTTCCTCGGCCAGACCGGGCCGCACTGAGTCCAGGAAGACACGTGCGTGCCGGCTGGCGATCTGCTGGGTTTGCTCGCCGATCCGGCGCAGCTGCTCGCGCGGGGTCAGACCGTCCGCGGAGCGCACCGACAGACCCATCTCGTCGCGCCGCTTCAGCCCGGCGACCCGAACCATGTAGAACTCGTCGAGGTTGGAGGCGAAGATCGCCAGGAACTTCGCCCGCTCCAGCAATGGCAGCGAGGTGTCCTCGGCAAGCGCCAGGACGCGCGCGTTGAAGTCGAGCCAACTCAGCTCGCGGTTGAGGTAGCGGTCCTCGGGAAGCGCGTCGTCGACTGCGGCGGCTGTGGCTGCGGGTGGCGCTCCCGGTGCTGCATCGCCTGGTCGCCACGCGGATGTATCGGCGGCGGTGGAGGCGATTGCTGTGTCCGGGGCTTCAATATCGGTCACCCCTGTGATCATTCCCCATCGACGTGGGGTGCTGCCACCCACCGGCCGACGTCCATTTGCCGTTGTGGAGCTGTTTACCCGTCGTTATCTACGTGGGTGTGCCGGCGCTCCGACGGTCCTGCTGGTCGCGGGCCCCATTCCCAGCCGGCGCGCGACCGCTAAATCATCGGGCGTGTCGATGTCGCAGCGCAGCCCCGGCCACGCCCCGGTGAGCTCGATCGCGCCCGAACGCCGGTGCTGCGCGGCGGAATGCGGCCCCAACCGCGGGTCGAGCGTGGCTCCGAATGCGCACAGCGCCGCGGTACCCGTGCCGAGGCGGTCGGCGACGAAACTGCGCTCGTGGTGACGTGCCGCGGCGATCGCCTCGGCGAGTTCCTGGGTCTGCAGCGCCGGCAAATCACCTTGCAGCACAACGATATTTGAGAATGATTCAGCGACCACACGCTCGGCCGCTGCGATTGCATTGTTCAGCGGGTCCGGGTGGCCGTCCGGGGTGGGATCGGCGAGCACGTCGGCGCCGAGTTCTACCGCTGCGGCGGCAGCGACGTCGTCGGGTGTGATGACGGTGATGCGACGGACGGAGCCGACCCGTGCCGCGGCGTTAAGGGTGTCGACGAGCATGGCGAGCACCACCCTTTCCCGCGTCGCCGCCGAGAACACCGGCGCCAGGCGGGTCTTGGCGGCAGCCAGTCGCTTGACGGCGACGATCAAGCCGACATCAGCTTCGGCGTCGGCTCGGCTGCCGCTCATGGGTCCCATCCTGCCAGTGTTGGCCTTCATGCCCGGCTCAGACCACTGTGCTCGTCGCTGGGCTTGGCTGGATTGCCCGCTCCTTCTCAGATCGCTGCGCGATCTGCATCGTCGCTGGGCTACCGTGAAGCGCCGAGCAGTGGAGCGGATATCGACCAGACGGGGACCGACGGACAACATGGCCAGCAGGGCAGCGGTAATGGGGGCCGGCGCATGGGGAACGGTGCTGGCCAAGCTGCTCGCCGACGCCGGCGGTGAAGTCGCGTTGTGGACGCGCCGATCCGAGCTCGCCGCGGAGATCAACGCCTCCCGTCATAACCCCGACTACCTGCCTGGTGTGCCGTTGCCGTCGGGCGTTCGGGCCACCGGAGATGCGGCCGAAGCGCTCACCGGAGTGACGACGGTGCTGCTGGCGATGCCCGCGCAGACGATGCGGGCCAACCTCGAGCAGTGGGCCGGTCACTTCGCCGGCGGCGCGACCCTGGTCAGCGCGGCCAAGGGCATCGAGTTGGGCACGCTGATGCGGATGAGCCAGGTCATTATCGACGTGACCGGAATGGACCCGTCGCAAGTCGCGGTCATTTCCGGCCCGAACTTGGCCAGCGAGATCTCCGATGGGCAACCGGCTGCCACCGTCATCGCCTGCAGCGACTCCGGTCGCGCGGTTGCCGTGCAACGCATGCTGAAGGCCGGGTACTTCCGGCCGTACACCAACGCCGACGTCATCGGCACCGAGATCGGCGGCGCCTGCAAGAACGTCATCGCGCTGGCCTGCGGGATGGCGGCCGGGGTAGGTCTGGGCGAAAACACCGCGGCGGCGATCATCACCCGCGGCCTGGCGGAGATCATGCGCTTCGGGATCGCGGTCGGGGCCAAAGGCGCCACGCTGGCGGGTCTGGCCGGGGTGGGTGATCTGGTGGCCACCTGCACGTCGCCGCGCTCACGCAACCGCACCTTCGGCGAATGCCTGGGACGGGGCGAGACGATGGAGTCTGCGCTGCGCGCGCGGGACGGCCATGTCGTCGAGGGGGTGACGTCATGCGAGTCGGTGCTGGCACTGGCCTCGAGCTACGACGTCGAGATGCCCCTTACCGATGCGGTGCACCGGGTCTGTCACAGGGGGTTGTCGGTGTATGAGGCGGTGGCTCTGCTGTTGGGGCGCAGCACTAAGCCGGAATGAGCTTGTAACCAGCAACGCTACGTCAGGCGGTAGCCTCTCTAGGTTGTGAACGCCCGCTTGCCGTCCAGGACGCCCGATCACGGCCGTGTCCGGGTCGCCGTCGTCTTCGGCGGACGCAGCAACGAGCACGCCATCTCCTGCGTCTCGGCAGGCAGCATCTTGCGCAACCTGGATCCCGAGCGGTTCGAGGTGGTCGCGGTCGGCATCACCCCGGACGGCTCGTGGGTGCTCACCGACGGTGACCCCGATGCGCTGGCGATCGCCAACCGGCAGTTGCCGGCGGTGAGTTCCGAATCGGGCACCGAGCTGGCGCTGACTGCTGACCCGCGGCGAGCCGGTCAGCTGGTCTCCCTGTCGCCCGGTGGGGCTGAGGTGCTGGCATCGGTCGACGTGGTCTTCCCGGTCCTGCACGGGCCGTACGGAGAAGACGGCACCATCCAGGGCCTGCTGGAACTCGCGGGCGTGCCCTACGTCGGCGCCGGAGTGCTGGCCAGCGCGGCGGGCATGGACAAGGAGTTCACCAAGAAGCTGTTGGTTGCCGAAGGGCTTCCGATCGGCGACTACGCCGTGCTGCGGCCGTCGCAGGCGACGCTGGACGCCGATCAGCTTGAGCGACTTGGGCTTCCGGCTTTCATCAAGCCCGCGCGCGGTGGCTCGTCGATCGGAGTCAGCCGGGTGACCAGCTGGCAGGAGCTGCCTGCGGCCATCGCACACGCCCGTCAGCACGACCCGAAGGTGATTGTCGAGGCCGCGGTCGTCGGCCGTGAGTTGGAGTGCGGTGTACTCGAATTCCCTGACGGCACAGTGCAAGCCAGCACAGTCGGCGAGATCCGGGTGGCCGGGGTCCGTGGCCGCGAGGACTCATTTTACGACTTCGCGACCAAATACCTCGACGACGCCGCCGAACTCGACGTGCCCGCCAAGATCGACGACGACGTGAGCGATGCGGTGCGCGACTTGGCGATTCGCGCGTTCAAGGCGATCGACGGCCAGGGGCTGGCGCGGGTGGACTTCTTCCTCACCGACGACGGAGCCTTGATCAACGAGGTCAACACGATGCCAGGGTTCACCACGATCTCGATGTACCCGCGGATGTGGGCAGCCAGCGGCCTAGACTATCGGACCTTGGTGGCGACCATGGTCGACACCGCGCTGGCGCGCGGGATGGGTTTGCGTTAGCCCGGCGCTGGGCTGATGGGCCGCGCCGGCATGGTTCGGTCGATCAGTTCGGAGAGCTCTTGGATCGGCGTCGGCCCGGAACCCGACGGCAGCGTGAGCGCCACATAGACCGGCCGGTCGACCGTGTACCAGGTACTACGGGCCGCGTCCTCAACGCCTTGTGCGGCGCCCTCTTTGAACCACTGGACGCGGTCGACGAGCTGGATCGGCGAGCCGACCACGAAGTCCGCCGGACGATCGATTCCGCAGCGCAGCACTACCGGTTCGCTGTCGTTGCCCGCCCGCCACGCCGCGGTGCCGATAGGTGTCGGCTGCGCGGTGGCGGCGCGCTGATAGTCACCGAGTCGCTGTGGCAGCGACTCCAGCAGGGTCCGGCAGGCGGGATCCTGGGCGTGTGGCGCGGCGACGGCGGGGATCGCCACCGGTGGCAGCGGGGAGTGACGGGTCGCGGCGATCGCCAGGATGACGCCGAGAGCACCGATCGCCACGACCAACGCGGCGATCAGCACCGCCCGCGGCGGGCCCTCGGAGTCGGCCATCGCCTCACCTTCTGCTGGCTGGTAGACCACGCTTACACTCCCGAAGTCGGCGGACAAGAACCTACCGGAGGTCATGTGGGCAGCGGCGAATCCGACCGCACGTTGAGCGAGCTCGGCGAATTCGGGGTGATCGACCGGCTGACTCGGGGCCGGCCCCGGTCAGGCGACGTCGCGCTCGGGCCCGGCGACGATGCCGCCGTGGTGCTGGCCGGTGACGGTCGCGTGCTGGTGTCGACGGACATGCTCGTTGAGGGCAGGCACTTTCGGCTGGATTGGTCGACGCCGCACGACGTCGGCCGCAAGGCCGTCGCACAGAACGCCGCCGATATCGAGGCGATGGGCGGACGAGTCACGGCGTTCGTCGTCGGCTTCGGCGCACCGCCCGAAACGCCGACGACACAGGTCAGCGCGCTGGCAGACGGGATGTGGGACGAGGCAGGCCGGATTGGTGCCGGGCTCGTCGGGGGAGATCTGGTCAGCAGCCCGCAGTGGGTGGTATCGGTGACCGTGCTCGGCGATATGGCCGGGCGGGCACCGGTGTTGCGGTCGGGAGCGCGACCCGGCTCGCAGATCGCAGTTTCCGGCCAGCTGGGATACTCCGCTGCCGGATATGCACTGTGGCACAACGGTATTGATCGATTCGACGACCTGCGGCAGCGCCACCTCGTGCCGCAACCGCCGTACGGCCAGGGCCGTGTGGCGGCAGAGGCCGGCGTCGAGGCGATGATCGACGTATCCGACGGCTTGGTCGGTGACCTGCGGCACCTGGCCGAGTCCTCCGGTGTGGGCGTGGACCTGAGCACCGAGGCGCTCGGCGCCGATCGTGAGGCGCTGAGCGCTGCCGCGCAAGCGGTCGGTGTCGACCCGTTGACCTGGGTGCTCGGCGGGGGCGAGGACCATGCTCTGGTGGCGGCGTTCGCCGGTCCGGTTCCCGCGGGATGGCGTGTGATCGGGCACGTGCTCGACGGTCCGGCGCGGGTACTCGTCGACGGCGCGGAGTGGCAGGGATACGCGGGCTGGCAGTCGTTCGGGTCGTTAGGGTGATTCCGTGACTGCCCGGCCGCTAGGCGAACTCGTCGAGGAAGGCTGGGCCAAAGCGCTGGAGCCCGTCGGCGAACAGGTAGCCAACATGGGCCAATTTCTCCGCGCGGAGATCGCCGCCGGCCGAGGTTACCTGCCGGCTGGAGAAAATGTGTTGCGCGCCTTCACTTTTCCATTTGACCAAGTTCGGGTGCTGATCGTCGGCCAGGATCCGTACCCGACGCCCGGACACGCCGTGGGCCTGAGCTTCTCGGTCGCGCCGGATGTGCGGCCGCTACCCCGAAGCCTGGAGAACATTTTCACTGAATACGCCAAAGACTTGGGCTATCCGGCGCCCTCCTGCGGTGACCTGACGCCCTGGGCGCAGCGCGGCGTGCTGCTGCTCAACAGGGTGCTGACGGTGCAACCCGGCAACGCCGCGTCACATCGCGGCAAGGGCTGGGAAGCGGTCACCGAGTGTGCCATCGGTGCCCTGGTCGAACGCCGGCAACCGATGGTGGCCATCCTGTGGGGCCGCGATGCATCGACGCTGAAGCCGCGACTGGCCCAGGGCGACTGCGTCTCGATCGAGTCGCCGCATCCCTCGCCGTTGTCGGCGTCGCGCGGCTTCTTCGGCTCGCGCCCGTTCAGCCGCGCCAACGAATTGCTCGCTCAGCTCAACGCCGAGCCGATCGACTGGAAACTGCCGTAGACGCCGTGCGCCTTTGGGCGGTGAACCCGTCAGCCGCGGGCGACCTTACCGGCCTTGATGCACGACGTGCAGACATTGACGCGGTGCTTGTTGCCGCCGGGGCGGCTGGAAACGCGCACGGTCTGAATGTTGGGATCCCAGCGACGGCTGGTCCGGCGGTGGGAGTGCGACACCGACTTGCCGAACCCGGGGCCCTTTCCGCAGATATCGCAGACGGCAGCCATACGTGAAACTCCTCAAAGCTCTGGGGCCAACGACCGCTGACGGGTGGCCCGGTGACCTGGCCAGAATAGCCGCAGCTGGGCCGAAGCGCCAAAACGATCCACACTCGCCGCGCGTTATGTGACCTGTGCTGTCGGGCTCAATAGATAGGCTGGCGCCCACCGGTAGCGGCGCGAGGAGGTGGGTTTGGTGGGGTCGGGGTCGGCGGTGCCGGATCGCCGGTTGGACGCTTCTGCGCTGCGTGACTGGGCGCACACGGCTGTCGGTGACCTCATCACTCACATCGACGAGATCAATCGGCTCAATGTGTTCCCGGTCGCCGACTCCGACACCGGCATCAACATGCTGTTCACCATGCGCTCGGCCCTTGCCGAGGCCAACACCGAAGCACGCTCCGGTGATGTCGTCCGGGTGGCAGCCGCCCTGTCGGCCGGTGCACTGAACGGCGCGCGCGGCAACTCCGGGGTGATTCTGTCCCAGATTCTGCGCGGCATCGCCGACGTCACCGCCGGTGCCGCCGCCGAATCCGGTGGCGAATTGCGCGTCATCGATGCGGCGCTGCTCGGCGCGGCGTTTGACCGCGGAGCGGACCTGGTTGTCGCGTCGATGGGCGGTCGGGAGGTCCCGGGGACGATCGTTTCGGTGCTGCGGGCGGCGGCCGGTGCCGTCGAGCACAACGCCGGGGAAGGGCTGGTCGCGGCGGTCAGCGCCGCCGGGGACGCCGCGGTAGTCGCGTTGGAGAAGACCCCCGAGCAGCTCGACGTGCTGGGCGACGCCGGGGTGGTCGACGCCGGCGGGCGGGGTCTGCTGGTCCTTCTCGACGCCTTGCGCTCGACGATTACCGGGCAGGCGCCGAGTCGCACGGTGTACGAGCCGGCACCGCGCCGGCCGGCGGCAGAGCCAGCCGCCCAGCCGCCCGCGCCGCACTTCGAGGTGATGTACCTGCTGGGCGGGTGCGACACCGAGGGAGCCGAATTGTTGCGCGAGCGGCTGGATGAGCTCGGTGAGTCGGTGGCCATCGCGACGTCCGGCGTGGTCGGCGGTTACTCGGTTCATGTGCACACCGACGACGCCGGGGCGGCGGTCGAGGCGGGCCTGGCGTTCGGCGACCCGCGCCGGATTCAGATATCGGCGTTGACCGGTGGCGCCAGCGGGCTGCCGCCGGGCAGCTGGACTCGGGAACGGGCGGTGCTCGCGGTCGTGGATGGTGACGGCGCGGCCGAGTTGTTCGGCGGGGAAGGGGCCTGCGTGCTGCGGCCCGACCCACTCGCCGAGGACCCGACGACCGTGATCACCGCCCAGCAGCTGTTGCGCGCAGTTGTCGATACCGGGGCCGCGCAGGTGTTGGTGCTGCCGAACGGCTACGTGGCTGCCGAGGAATTGGTGGCCGGCTGCACCGCGGCCATTGGGTGGGGCATCGATGTGGTGCCGCTGCCGGCCGGATCGATGGTGCAGGGGCTGGCTGCGCTCGCAGTACACGAACCGGGCCGGCAAGCGGTCGACGACGGCTACACGATGGCCCGCGCCGCGGGCGGCGCCCGGCACGGGTCGGTGCGCGTCGCGACGGAAGCGGCGCTGACCTGGGCCGGCGCCTGCGAGCCGGGCAACGGACTGGGCATCGCCGGCGATGAGGTGTTGATCGTGGCGCCCGATGTCGTCTCGGCCGCGACCGGTCTGATCGACCTGCTGCTCGGCGCCGGCGGTGAGCTGGTGACGGTGCTCGTCGGTGGGTGCATCGACGCGGACCTCGTCGAGTCCGGGCTGCAAGCCCATGTGCACGACCGCCACCCGGGTAGCGAACTGGTGAGCTATCGCACCGGGCACCGCGGCGACGCACTGTTGATCGGGGTCGAGTAGCCGTGGTGGCGCTGAGCGACCGGTTGGATTACGTCATCGGCGCCAAAGCTGCGGACCCGCTTGACGAGGTATTCGGTATCCGCACCGTCGACGACTTGCTTCGCCACTATCCCCGCAGCTACGTCGAGGGCGCCAGTGTGCGTGGCCTCGACGACGATCAGCCGCCGGACGGTGAGCACGTCACGCTCGTCGACGAGATCACCGAAGCAGTGTTGCTTCCGATCAGAAACCGCCCTAGAGACAAGCTGTTTCGCGTCACCGTGGGGTCCGGTCGTGGCAAGGTGACCGCCACGTTCTTCCATCCCAGGAAGTGGATCCAGGACCAGCTAACCAAGGGCACCCGCGTCATGTTGTCCGGGGAAGTGGGGTATTTCCGGGGCGCCATGCAACTGACCCATCCCGACTTCCTGGTACTCGACGCTGCGGACGGAAAGAACCGCGGGAGTAGGTCGCTGCGCATGATCGCCGACGCCTCGCAGGCGGTGAGCGGGGAAGTGCTGCAGGAGGCGTTCGAGCGCAGCTTCTACCCGATCTACCCGGCCAGCACGAAGGTGCAGAGCTGGGACATCTTCGCCTGCGTGCGTCAAGTACTCGAGGTGCTCGACCCGGTCGCGGACCCGCTGCCCGAAACGCTATGCGTCAAACATAATCTGGCCTCCGAAGACGAGGCGCTGCGCGCCATACACCTGGCTGAAGACGGCGCCGAACGTCGCCGTGCCCGTGAGCGTTTGGCCTTCGACGAGGCCGTCGGCCTGCAGTGGGCGCTGGTGAGTCGACGCCACGGCGAGCTGTCTCAATCCGGGCCGGCGGCGCCCGCGAGTTCCGATGGTTTGCAGCATGAGCTGCTGCAGCGCTTGCCATTCGAACTAACCGTCGGCCAGCGCGAGGTGCTGGAGGTGCTTTCCGCGGAAATCGCGGCGACCCGGCCGATGAACCGGCTGCTGCAAGGCGAGGTGGGGTCGGGCAAGACGATCGTCGCGGTGCTGGCGATGCTGCAGATGGTCGACGCCGGCTACCAGTGCGCTCTGCTGGCGCCAACGGAAGTTCTTGCTGCACAGCATCTTCAATCGATCAACGGCGTGCTGGGGCCGTTGGCGATGGGCGGTCAGCTCGGCGGCGCCGATAACGCCACCCGGGTGGCGCTGCTCACCGGGTCGATGTCGCAGGCCCAGAAGAAACAAGTCCGCGGCGAGATCACCAGCGGCCAGGCCGGCATCGTGGTCGGCACGCACGCGCTACTGCAAGGCGCGGTCGAGTTCCACCGGCTCGGCATGGTGGTCGTGGACGAGCAGCACCGATTCGGTGTCGAGCAACGAGATCAGTTGCGGGCCAAGGCTCCCGCCGGGATCACGCCGCACCTGCTGGTGATGACCGCGACGCCGATACCACGAACGGTGGCCCTGACCGTTTACGGCGACCTGGAGACTTCCACGCTGCGCGAACTGCCCAGTGGGCGCCAGCCGATCACCACCACCGCGATCTTCGTCAAGGACAAACCGGCATGGCTGGACCGGGCCTGGGGGCGCATCATCGAAGAAGTTGGTGCTGGGCGCCAGGCCTACGTGGTGGCGCCGCGCATCGACGAGAACGACAGCAGCGGCCAGGCCGACAAAGATGAAAGGCCTTCGGCGACAGTCGAAGAGCTGTTCACCCGGCTGCGCCGCGACGAGCTGGCCGGTCTGCGGTTAGGGCTCATGCACGGGCGGCTGACCGCCGACGAGAAGGATGCAGTGATGGCGGCGTTTCGCGCCCGCGACATCGATGTACTGGTGTGCACCACAGTCATCGAAGTCGGCGTTGACGTTCCCAACGCGACCGTGATGCTGGTTATGGACGCCGACCGATTCGGCATCAGCCAGCTGCACCAGCTGCGTGGCCGCATCGGCAGGGGCGCGCATGCAAGCATCTGTCTGCTGGCCAGCTGGGTGGCACCGCATTCCCGGGCAGGCCGGCGACTGAACGCGGTCGCCGGCACGCTCGACGGCTTCGAGCTGGCTGATTTGGATCTCCGGGAGCGCCGTGAAGGAGATGTGCTGGGCCGCAGCCAGTCCGGCCGTGCGATCACACTACGGCTGCTGTCGCTGATCGATCACCAGCAGGTCATCGAAGCGGCCCGGGACTTCTGTGAGCAGGCCTACGACGACGATGCCGCGCATGACGGATTGGCGTTACTGGCGGCACCGTTCACCGGCAGTGAACGCATCGAGTTCCTGGACAAGTCGTGACCCGCAGGACGCTGCTGTGGCTGTGGCTGTCGGCGATCGCGATTATCGCCGTACTGGTCGCCTATCAGGTGGTCGCCACGTCGGCAGGCGATCGCGCCAGGGAGTTCGCGGCGCGCGCCGACGTTCCGACCCGACAACCCGGTGTCGACGTATTGAGCGGAATCGCGGTGGTAGCGGTCAGGATCCACCGCTACGACTACCGACGTGCGGCATACGGTGACGCCTGGACTGACGACACCGCCGCGCCCGGCGGGCACAACGGATGTGACACCCGCGACGACATTCTCAACCGCGACCTGGTCGACAAGACGAACGTGTCGACGAAGCACTGCCCGGACGCCGTCGAGACCGGAACCTTGCACGACCCATACACCAACGCCACCATCAACTTTCACCGTGGCGCGAAGATCGGCGAGGCCGTACAGATCGACCACATCGTGCCGTTGTCGCTGGCCTGGGACATGGGCGCGTACAACTGGCCTATCGACGAACGAATCCGCTTCGCCAACGATCCGGCCAACCTGCTGGCGGTGTCGGGAAAGGCCAATCACGACAAAGGCGATTCCCAGGCTGCCCTGTGGATGCCGCCGAACACCGCGTTCTGGTGCCAGTACGCCATGCAGTACATCGCGGTGTCACGCGGATACGCGCTACCCATCGACCTGGCGTCGACCAACGTCCTGCGTCAGGCCGCAGCCAGCTGCCCGACCGGATAGGGCAACGTCGTCATCAAAGCTAGATCCCGGTGTAGGTCAGGGGATCCTGGCGCACGCGGGTGCCGTCGTTGAGCCCGTTGAGCGCTTCCATGTGCTCGGCGGCCAACTCGAAATCCAACACGTCGAAATTGTTGGCGATCCGCTCGGGATTGCCCGACCTCGGGATGACGACGTTGCCCAGCTGCAGGCTCCACCGGATCAGCACCTGAGCGGGCGTGCGGCTGTATTCGCCGGCGATCGACGTCACCGTGGGGTTGTCCAGTAACCTGCCGACCGCGAGCGGGCTGTAGGCCTCGGTAATGATGTTGTGCTCGGCGTTGACCGCGCGAAGCTCGGCCTGGTTGAGCAGTGGGTGCAGCTCGATCTGGTTGATCGCCGGGGTGACGAACGTCAGGTCGATGACCGTGTCCAGGTGTTCCTCGGTGAAGTTGCACACCCCGACCGAGCGGACCAAACCGGCGGCGCGCAGCTGGATCAAGCCGCCGAAGCTGTCCACGTATTTGCCCAGCTGCGGTGCCGGCCAGTGGATCAAATAGAGGTCGAGGTAGTCCAGGCCGAGCCGCTCCAGGCTGGCGTGGCAGGCCGTCTGGGTAGCGGTGATGCCCTGGTCGGCGTTGGCCAGCTTGGTGGTGACGAACAGCTCCGCGCGCGGTATCCCGGAGGCCGCGATAGCGCGGCCGACGGCGGCTTCGTTGCCGTACACCGAAGCGGTATCGATCAACCGATAGCCGATCTCCAGTGCCGCCGCGACCGCGCGCTCGGTCTCGTCGTCGGACAATTCCGCGACGCCGAGGCCAATCACCGGCATCGTGTTCTCGTCATTCAGAGCTATGGAGGGGACGTAGGCGCCCGACTCGCCGGTCACGTCATTCACCTGCCTGTGAAGTCGAAGGTTCGTGGATCTGGACCGAGCCGGTTTCCGTCATCGAGCGAAGAGATTGACGCCATGTCGTTGTTGCTGAGTTCGAAATCGGACACGTCGAAGTTGCTCGCTATGCGTTTAGGGTTCACCGACTTGGGGATGACGATATTACCGAGCTGAATATGCCATCGAATCAGAACCTGGGCTGGTGTTCTGTCGCAGCCCTCGGCGACCGCGGTGACGGTCGGGTGGGTCAGCAACGACCCCTGCCCCAGCGGTCCCCACGCCTCGGTCGCGATGCCCATGTGCGCGTGCACTTCTCGCAACTCGGTTTGCGGCAGCCGCGGGTGTAGCTCGACCTGGTTGACGGCGGGCACGATCCCGGTGGCATCGATCAGCACCTTGAGGTGCTCGGGTTCGAAATTGCTGACGCCGATGGACCGGATCCGGCCCTGGTCGCGCAGGTGGGCGAACGCCTTGAAGGTGTCGACGAACTTGTTCCGCCGGGGCATCGGCCAATGCACCAGGTACAGGTCCAGGTAGTCGGTGCCGAGCCGCTGCATGCTGGCCTCGAAAGCTGTCAGGGTGCTGTCGTAGCCCTGGTCGGCGTTCCACAACTTGGTGACCAAGTAGAGTTCGTCCCTGGGCACGCCGGACTCGGCGACCGCGCGGCCAGTCTCGCGTTCGTTGCCGTACATCGCCGCGGTGTCGATATGGCGGTAACCGGTTTGCAGCGCGGTGCCCACCGCCTGCTCGGTGTCCGCGGGTGGGATCTTGAAAACGCCGAATCCGACGGCGGGGATGGAATTACCGTCGTTCAGAGGGACCGAGGGACTAGCCATGACACGAAGTCTGCCAGGCGGACCTGATCTGCAGCTTAAAGGTGGCGGCTGGGCCGGCCGGCTACAGAGCGCCGCCACCAGCGTCGGTCTCAAAATGATTCCGTGGGTGCCCACCAGGGCAAAACGACTGCTGTCCGGCGGTCGCTCGGTCACCATCGATGGCAACACCCTGGACCCCACGTTGCAGCTGGCACTGTCCGGAATGCGCGCCTTCGGGGTCAACGGCTTGGTGCTCGGCGGGGACGTCACCATCTCCCGGGCTCAGATGCGCGAGATGACGGCCGGATTTGCCGGCCCGCAGATCCACGTCGGTGTCAGCGACCTGTCGATACCCGGCCCAGCCGGACAGATCCCGGCGCGGCACTACCACCCGGCGACTCCTGGGCCGGCGCCGTTGCTGGTCTTCTACCACGGCGGTGGCTGGACCATCGGCGACCTGGACACCGCCGACCCGTTATGCCGATTGACCTGCCGAGACGCCGGCGTTCACGTGTTGTCGATCGGCTACCGGCTGGCCCCTGAGCACCCGGCGCCGGCCGCGATCGACGACGCCTACGCGGCATTCACGTGGGCCTACCAGCATGCCGCCGACCTGGGGGCGATTCCCGGCACGGTCGTCGTCGGCGGAGACAGCGCCGGCGGCAACCTCGCCGCCGTAGTCTCACAGCTGGCGCGCGACGAGGATCCCGCCGGCCCTCAGCCGGTGTTGCAGTGGCTGCTCTACCCGCCGACCGACTGCACCGCGCGGACGAGGTCGTTGAGCCTATTCGCCGACGGTTTCCTGCTGACCAAGGCCGACATCGACTGGTTCACCGAGCAGTACCTGGGCGGTTCGGGTGTCGACCCGGCCGATCCGCGGGTGTCGCCACTGCTGGCCGACTCACTATCGGGGTTGCCGCCCGCCCTGATCGCGACCGCGGGCTTCGACCCGCTGCGGGACGAGGGGGACCGCTACGCAGCGGCGTTGCGCGCGGCCGGGACCCCCGTCGACTTGCGCTCGCTGGGATCGCTGACCCACGGCTTTGCCAGTCTGTTCCCGCTCGGCGGTGGCAGCGCGCTGGCCACCACCGAGTTGATTTCGGCCTTGCGGGCTCACCTCAGCCGCGTCTGACCTGGCAATAGCGACGCCGGTAGGCTTAGACGCTATCTCCGGCCGCGCCGCGGTCGGACAGCGAAGTCGACTATCCGGAGTGTGAGCAATCCCATGGGCGATAAAGCCGCCAAATCGAAACGCCCAGCCAGCTACGACCTGAACGCCGCCGGCCGCAGACGTGACTTGCTGGTCAGGCTCGGGCTGACCGCGATCGTTGTACTGTTCGCCGTCGCTCTCGTCGGCTACATCGTCATCTCGCACAACAACAAGAAGGCCGCCACCGCCGAGCGGTCGATCCGGGTGACGACGAGCAAGCTGGTGACCAAAGACGGCAGCAAGGATCCGAAGGCGGTCGTCTCGTTCTACGAAGACTTCCTCTGCCCGGCTTGCGGAAATTTCGAGCGCGGGTTCGGACCGACGGTGTCCAAGCTGATCGACAGCGGCGCCATCGCCGCCGACTACTACATGGTGGGGTTGCTCAGCAGGCCGCAGAACGACGACTACTCGTCGCGGGCCGCCAACGCGGCCTATTGCGTCGCCGACGAGTCGGTCGACGCCTTCCGCCGGTTCCACACCGCGCTGTACAGCAAGGAAATTCAGCCCTCTGAGACCGGCACGCAGTTCCCCAACGACACGAAGTTGATCGAGATCGCCCGCGAGGCCGGCGTGGTGGGCAAGGTCCCGGACTGCGTCAAGGCCGGCAAGTACACGCCGATGGTCGACGGATTGGCAACGGCCGCCAATATTCACGCCACCCCGACGGTCCGCATCAACGGCCAGGACTACCAGTGGTCGACCCCGGATGCGTTCGTCGCCAAGATCAAAGAGATCGTCGGGGATGTGCCGGGCATCGACTCGGCGGTGACCCCAGCGGCGTCGTGACCAGCACGGTGTCGGCCAAACCTGATGAGCCGGTACAGGATTCGGCGCTGCCAGCCGATTCCCCGACGCCGGTACCGCGGGCCAGCGCATGGTGGGTGCTGATCGCGGGGGTGATCGGGCTGATCGCCTCGGCGACGCTGACGGTGGAGAAGATCGAGATCCTGCTCAACCCGTCGTACGTGCCGTCTTGCAACATCAACCCGATCGTGTCGTGCGGCTCGGTGATGACAACGCCGCAAGCATCGGCGCTGGGTTTCCCCAACTCGCTCATCGGCATCGTCGCGTTCACCGTCGTGACGGTGTCTGGTGTGTTAGCGGTGATGAAAGTGCCGCTGCCACGCTGGTATTGGGTCGGGCTGACGGTCGGGACGCTGGCCGGCACCGTGTTCGTGCATTGGCTGATAGTCCAGAGTCTGTACCGCATCGGGGCGCTGTGCCCGTACTGCATGGTGGTCTGGGTGGCGACCATCTCGCTGCTGGTGGTGGTGGCCTCACTGGCGTTCCCGTCGGCCCGTGCCGACCGCGGCAGCAGGGTAGCGCGTGAGCTGTACCGGTGGCGGTGGTCGATCGCCACGCTCTGGTTCACCGCGGTTTTTCTGCTGATTCTGGCCCGGTTTTGGGACTATTGGTCGACGCTCATCTGAACAACTGAGGTAAGGACGCAAGTGATCTCCAAAGTGCTGGTTGCCAATCGCGGCGAGATTGCCATCCGTGCGTTCCGGGCCGCCTACGAACTCGGCGTCGACACCGTCGCTGTGTACCCGTACGAGGACCGGAATTCGCTGCACCGTCTGAAGGCAGACGAGTCCTACCAAATCGGCGAGATCGGCCACCCGGTACGCGCCTACCTGTCGGTCGTCGAAATCGTCGACACCGCACGCCGTGCCGGCGCCGACGCGGTGTATCCCGGATATGGCTTTCTCTCGGAGAACCCTCAGCTCGCGGCCGAGTGCGCGAAGAACGGCATCACGTTCGTCGGGCCAAGCGCCAAAGTGCTTGCGCTGACCGGTAATAAGTCCCGAGCGGTCGCGGCGGCGCGGGAAGCCGGCTTGCCCGTGCTCACGTCGTCGGCGCCGTCGTCTTCCGTCGAGGAGTTGGTGGCGGCGTCGGCCGATATGGAGTTTCCGTTGTTCGTCAAGGCGGTCGCCGGCGGCGGGGGCCGCGGGATGCGGCGGGTCAGCGACGCCGAGGCGTTGCCCGAAGCCATCGAGGCGGCCAGTCGGGAAGCCGAGTCGGCGTTCGGGGATTCGACGGTTTACCTCGAGCAAGCGGTGCTCAACCCCCGCCACATCGAGGTTCAGATCCTGGCCGACACGCATGGCAACGTGATCCACCTCTACGAACGCGACTGCAGTGTGCAGCGGCGCCACCAGAAGGTCGTTGAGTTGGCTCCCGCACCGAATTTGCCCGAGGAGTTGCGAGACAAGATCTGCGCCGACGCGGTGGCCTTCGCCCGCCACATCGGCTACTCCTGCGCGGGCACCGTCGAATTTCTGCTCGACGAACGCGGTCATCACGTCTTCATCGAGATGAATCCGCGCATCCAGGTCGAGCACACCGTCACCGAGGAGATCACCGACGTCGACCTGGTCTCCAGTCAGCTGCGCATCGCGGGCGGAGAGACTCTCGACGATCTAGGTTTGCGGCAGGAGAACATCCATCCGCACGGCGCGGCGCTGCAGTGCCGGATCACCACCGAAGACCCGGCCAACGGGTTCCGGCCCGACACCGGACGCATCAGCACCTACCGCAGCCCGGGCGGCGCGGGCATCCGGCTGGACGGCGGAACGAATCTCGGTGCGGAGATCAGCGCCCACTTCGACTCCATGCTGGTCAAGCTGACGTGTCGGGGGCGCGACTTCACGACGGCGGTGAACCGGGCGCGGCGCGCGATCGCGGAATTCCGCATCCGCGGCGTGTCGACGAATATTCCTTTCCTGCAAGCGGTTCTGGACGATCCGGATTTCCAGGCCGGTCACGTCACCACATCGTTCATCGAGGAGCGCCCCGCTCTGCTCACCGCGCGATCATCGGCCGATCGCGGCACCAAGATCCTCAACTACCTGGCCGAGGTGACCGTCAACAAGCCGCATGGCTCACGACCATCGACCGTGTATCCGCACGACAAGCTCCCCGAGGTGGATCTGGGGGTCGCTCCACCGCCCGGGTCCAAGCAGCTGCTGGTCGAGCTGGGGCCGGAGGGTTTCGCGCGCTGGCTGCGGGATTCGTCGGCGGTGAGAGTCACCGACACGACGTTCCGCGACGCCCACCAGTCGCTCCTTGCGACGCGGGTACGCACCAGTGGCCTGGCGAAGGTCGCCCCCTACATCGCCCGTACCATGCCGCAGCTGTTGTCCGTGGAGTGCTGGGGCGGTGCGACTTACGATGTCGCGCTGCGATTCCTCAAGGAGGATCCCTGGGAGCGGCTGGCCGAGTTGCGCGAGGCGATGCCCAACATCTGCTTGCAGATGCTGCTGCGAGGCCGCAACACCGTTGGCTACACGCCGTATCCGGAGCTGGTCACGTCGGCGTTCATCGAGGAGGCCACCACCACCGGCATCGACATCTTCCGGATTTTCGACGCGCTGAACAACCTCGAGTCGATGCGCCCCGCGATCGACGCGGTACGCGAAACAGGTTCCGCGATAGCCGAAGTCGCGATGTGCTACACCGGCGATCTGTCCGATCCGGGTGAGCGGCTCTACACGCTGGACTACTACCTGAAGCTGGCCGACCAGGTCGTGGACGCCGGAGCGCATGTGCTGGCCATCAAAGACATGGCCGGGCTGCTGCGACCGCAGGCCGCGCGCCAATTGGTGGGTGCGCTGCGCAGTCGCTTCGATTTGCCCGTGCACGTGCACACCCACGACACCCCCGGGGGTCAGCTGGCCAGCTACGTCGCCGCCTGGCATGCCGGCGCCGACGCGGTCGACGGTGCCGCCGCCCCGATGGCGGGGACCACCAGCCAGCCCGCGCTGAGCTCGATCGTCGCCGCGGCCGCGCACACCGAGTACGACACCGGCCTGTCGCTGTCGGCGGTCTGCGCGCTGGAGCCGTACTGGGAGGCGCTACGAAAGGTATACGCGCCCTTCGAATCCGGGCTGCCCGGTCCGACCGGACGGGTCTATCACCATGAGATACCCGGTGGCCAACTGTCGAATCTGCGCCAGCAGGCCATTGCGCTGGGTTTGGGGGACCGGTTCGAGGAGATCGAGGACGCCTACGCCGGTGCTGATCGAGTGCTGGGCCGGCTGATCAAGGTCACGCCGTCGTCGAAGGTGGTCGGCGATCTCGCGCTGGCGCTGGTCGGCGCGGGTCTGAGTGCAGACGAATTCGCTTCCGATCCCGGTCATTTCGACATCCCGGAGTCGGTGCTCGGGTTCCTGCGCGGAGAGCTGGGTGATCCGGCGGGCGGATGGCCGGAACCGCTGCGCTCGAAGGCCTTGGCCGGTCGGGGCGAGGCCAAGCCGGTCCAGCAGTTGGCGCCCGAAGAC
>DASQRI010000040.1:0-3390 GCA_035642975.1 Mycobacterium sp. | reverse complement strand
CCACCGGCGTGGCCGCGATGACTGGCGATCCGCTTGGACCGCCGACGTTGCCGGGATATTCCGCGGCCGACAATTCCGCCGGACTTACTGCTGCCCTTGGACTGCTGGCCCAGATCGTCTCCGGCCGCGGGGGGCAGGTCGAGGTATCACTGCGTGACGTGATGCTTTCCCAGCTGAACTATCGCGCGTCGGCCTACCTCAACGACGGCATCGAGCCGCGACGGTTGCCGATGGGTGCACACTCGTATTATGTTCCAGCTCAGCTCTTTTCGACTGCAGACGGATTCCTGGCACTCTTCATCACCCACGACAAATTCTGGCGGCTATTCGCCGCTGAGGCCAACATCGTCGGGCCGCTGACGATGAGGGAGCGGGCCGCACGGCGCGACGAGGTTCTCGCGTCAGTGGCCAGCGCTCTGGCTACCGATACCGCCGCGAACTGGGAAGCGCGGCTGCGTCCGCTGGGCGTGCCCGTCGCTGCCGTCCGAACGCTGCCCGAAGCGCTCGCCGCCAACCCGGAGGTGATCGTTGCCGCGGGCGCATTTCAATTGATCCGAAGCCCAATTCGGATCAACGGGTATGAACCCGATTACGGCGCACCGCCACGTCTCGATGAGCACGGCGGAGCTAATCTCTCAGTTTGAGATCGCTGTCGGCTGCAGTACCAACCACCGTTTCGGTTATTGAGCGATACGGCCGGAAAAGGGGGTGACATATGAATGTCGCGGATCTCATCCAGGCAGCGCTGAGCGGCTCTACCCGAGCGACGGGTCGCCTACTGAGCCTGATCGAAGGCGATCGTCGCGACGAGGTGCTGGCAGCTCTGGACACAGCCTCCGCCCGGGTTGTCGGCATTACCGGTCCTCCGGGCGCAGGAAAGTCGACGACGATCGCCGTGTTGGTTGGCGGCTACCGCGAACGAGGGATGCGAGTCGCGGTCCTCGCGGTGGACCCGTCATCGCCCTACAGCGGCGGCGCCATCCTCGGCGATCGCATCCGGATGGCCGCCCACATCGACGACCCCGATGTGTTCATCCGCTCGATCGCAACCCGCGGTCACCTCGGCGGTCTCGCCGCCGCGGTCCCCGCGGCGATCCAGCTGCTTGCAGCACTGTCCTACGACCTCATCGTGCTCGAAACGGTCGGTGTCGGTCAGTCGGAGATCGAGATCGCCGCCGTCGCCGATCCCACCATCGTCATCCTCAATCCCGGTGCGGGTGACGCCGTACAAGCCGCGAAGGCAGGCCTGCTCGAAGTGGCTGACATTGTGGTCGTCAACAAGGCCGACCGCGACGGCGCAAAGCAAACCGCCCGCGATTTGCAGGCCGAGACATCGGCCCCAGTCCTCACACTCGTTGCAGCGCGCTCCGAGGGCGTTACCGACTTGATGGACGCGATCGACGCCCACCACCGCGCCGACACGCCCGCCCGTAGGGCATCGCGCGCTCGGGCACAGATCCTCTCTCTGGCACAAACTCGCCTGCACTCCCACCCGGCACTCGCCGGTTTGGCCGCTGCCGTCGCTGACGGTCGATGCGATCCGTATACCGCCGCCGGTCTGCTGCTGATCGATGCAGCCACCGCCGATAAATCCGACTAGTTCAGTGATCCTGCAAACACCGGCCCCGTTGCCACAATGTGCAGCAGTCGGCGTCGGGCACCAAAGATGCTCACGACTCATTCACCGGCTGCGTTTCATCACTCGGTTCGCCGCGGCCCAATGCTTATCAGATACCCATAGCGAGGCGAAAGCTGCGACGGCGTCACTGGCCGGCACGCCCGACATGACGCGCTTGATGTCGCCGGCAGGCCGATTCGCCAGCGCCCGCGCCAAGGAACGCCACTCAGCTTCGAACGTCGCCCTCGGTAGCACGCGATCCACCAGCCCGACCTTTTCGGCTTGATCGGCAGTGAGTACGGCTCCAGTGCCCGCGAGCATCAGCGCGCGGCCGCGGCCGACGAGGGCCGCGAGCCGCTCCGCGCCACCCCAAGCCGGCATTATTTCGAGTAACACCTGATTGAACCCGATCTTGATATCGTCGGCGGCCACCCGTATATCGGCGGCGACCGCGACCTCCGCTCCGCCCCCGAAGGCGTGGCCGTTTAGCGCGGCGACGACCGGGGCAGGGAAATTCGCGAGCTCATCACAGAGCGACCGCATCCGCCACGCCATAGCTGCCGCCTGCTCTTCGGTGCGCAACGCACTGAGCTCCTTGAGGTCCCCGCCCGAAACGAACGCCTTATCTCCCTCGCCCCGAATGACCAGGCACAGCGCGCCCTTGGCGCCGACTATGGCCTGGCCAAGCTGGTCCATGGTTTGAGGCGCGATCGCGTTACGAGCATTGGGGCGATTGATCGTGATGACGGCCAGCCCTTGATCGAGTTCTAGATCAACCACTCGCGTTCTCCATCTCAGGTCCGGGGACTTTTGGCTTCAAGTGTTATTCGCGGGTGGGTTCAACGGTCCAGCGTCAAGGTGCCTGGCTGGATCTGTTGCCGCCGCTCGTCTGGGTGAATCCTCGAGGGGCATGGTTACGTGCCGTTCCGCCATGCAAGACGTCTATATCAGATTTTAAATGTGATATGCAGCTATCGTTCCTTTATGCCAAGGGATGTCAATATTTCCGGCACCGTGCGAGAGCGCGCCGTGCGCGAGTTGCGCGACCGCATCTTGACCGGAGCATTACCCGCTGGCACGCGGGTTGACCTGGATGCCATCACCACCGAGTTCGCCACAAGTCGCACACCGGTGCGTGAGGCCCTCCTGGAACTGTCCTTCGAAGGCCTAGTGCATGTTGCGCCCCGCAGCGGAATCACCGTCATCGGCATCAGCTCCAAGGACGTGATCGACAGCTTCACCATTCTGGGTGTGCTTACCGGACAGGCCGCTGCCTGGGCGGCGCAGCGCGTAAATCCACAGGAGCTCGCTTCACTACGCGAGCTCGCCGCCGAGGTCGCCGCGCGGTCGGGTGACGATAGCATCGGCGAAGCAAACTGGCGCTTCCACCAGGAGATCCACCGCGCGGCTCATTCCCGGCGGCTACTCGCTCAACTTACGCAAGCCGCCCGCATGGTCCCCACCAACTTCCTCACCCTCTTCCCCGAACACGAAAAGCACTCCCTCGATGAGCACGACGAACTGATCGAGGCAATCGCCGATCACGACGCCGAGCGCGCCCGTTCGGTCGCCGAAAGCCACGTACTGGAAGCCGGCCGGTCGCTGGCATCCTGGCTTGACCAACGCTGACCTCGCCGTGGGATGCGCCGAGACCGCGTGGACTAACGGCATACGTTGACCTGGGTGTTTGAGACCTGCATAGTCACATGCGATAGCCACCGGTTGGCTCGTTCCCCGGTGGTCGCAGCTAGTCGACCGCTGCCCGGCCGGTC